>SFHY01000002.1 GCA_004556255.1 Lactobacillus delbrueckii | reverse complement strand
TGGGTTGGAAGGTCACTGTCTCTGATTCAATTGGACAAGAAGAAAGCAATTATAGCGTGAAATGACAGCAAATAACAAAATGGAGCAAGGAATGGAGCAGGGGCGTCCTTGCTCCATTTTTCGTCTGCTTATCTACTTAAATTGCTCCCAGTAAGCGTCATCTGCTTTGACGATTGGATCATCTGGCAAGACTCCCTGCCGGATCAACTTGTCCCTGGCAATCGCATAGTCCAGGGATTCCTTTTGTTCTTTTTCTGAATCCATAAAGCATCCCTCCTGCCGCTGTCCTACTTCATTTTTACCCAAAGCCAACGAAAAAGCCGCCAGAAGCGTACTTGCTTCTAGCGGCTTTTACTCAAGGCACTTGCCAAACGGCAAATGTGACTCCTTCTCGTTCACATCAAGGGTGTGTCAGCATCGACGCTTCCCGCGTCTGGCCAAAAGCCTGATGCCCTCTATCTCAAAAATACGCACCTTTGCGTTTTCCTCGACTCGTCGATATTCGATTATACGCTCTTTGCCAAAGCTTGTAAAGCTTACTTCCCCAGCTTTTGTTTCAGCTTGAGCCGGCGCAGGTACTTGTTCAAAGTTTCCTGGAACAAGGTCGACAGCAAAAAGCCCAAGGCAATTGAGACCGTCACGATAGCCACCCGCATCATCATCTGCTGGGCCTCCAAATACTCCCCGTCAATCAAGCGCCTAACCACCATATAAGCCGGGGCGCCCGGTACCAGCGGCACCAAGCCGGGCACGCTGAACAGGGTGACGGGGCACTTTTTCCATTTGGCCAAAAGGACCGCCACTAGACCCACGGCAAAGGCCCCAGAAGCATTCGACAGCATCCTTCCAGCTTCCGCCCGTGCCAAGAGCCAGTAGACCATCCAGCCCGCGCAGCCGCAAACCCCGCTCCAGTGAATCACCCGGTGGGGGATATTCACCGTCAAGGCAAAGCCAACCGTGGCAATATATGAGAAAACCAAGTTGATCAAAACATCCCAGAAGTTAAAACTAACCTGCATCCCCAGCATAGTTACGCTCCTAAAAATCTAATCATGATCCCGACCCCGCCGCCTAAGGCAATCGCTGTCATTACCGCCTCGCACATGCGGACAATCCCCGACACCCAGTCGCCCATAAACAGGTCCCGCAGGGCATTAGTCATGGCCAGGCCCGGCACCAGGGTCATCAAGGCTCCGATCAAAATATTGTTGACGTTGCTTGCCGGCAAAAGCCAGCTGATCAAGATAGCCACCAACCCCATCTCCATGGCCGCGATAAGTTCAGCCAAAAAACGGACCCGGGTATGGCCCTTGAGCCAGGCATCCATCCAGTAGCCACTGGCCCCAATCAGGCCGGCTACCGGAAAGTCAACCCAGTCATAGACGTCCAAAAACAGGACCATCAAAGTCGCGCTCAAGATCCCGGCCCCAATGACCTGCAGCCAGAAAGGAAAAGACGGGGTATGCTCCTCAACCTCGGTCAGCTTCTCCTCCAGCTGACAAAGGTCAATCCGCTGATCAGCAAATTCCCGGGAGAGCTCATTGACCCGGTCTACTAATTCCAGGTTGATCGACCGCTTCTTGACCGATTCCAGCTCAGTCACTGAGCTGGTCTCCCCATCATCCAGGCTGACGAAGATCCCGGTCGGCATGGCAAAAACATTGACCTCCTTGATGCCGGCGTTTTTGGCAATCCGCCTCATGGTGTCTTCCACCCGGTACATTTCGCTGCCGCCGACCAGCATCAGGCGGCCGGCCTTCAAACAAGTATGAACGACTCTTTTCATGTATGCGTCTGTGCTCATTTTTCTTTACCGCGAGCCTGCCTTATAGGCAGTTAAATCAATTATTCATGGCTTCAATATCGACGACCTTGTCGACCCAGTCTCCTCTAAAGAAGTCCCGTTCGTGGCTGACGATGATGACCCCGCCGGGGAAGTTGACGATGGCCTTCCGCAGGCTGTCCTTAGTTTCATTGTCCAAGTGGTTGGTCGGTTCGTCAAGGAAAAGCAGGTTGGCCGGCTCAAACTGCATCTTAGCCAGCTTCACCTTCTCTTGCTCGCCCCCGGACAGTTCCTTAAGTGGGCTCATGACCAATTGCGCCGTAAGACCCATCCGGGCTAAGGCCTGCCGCAATTCCTTGGGCTTCTTCTGGTCAAACTCCCCTTCCAGGTACTGCAAGGGGGTCATATTCTGGTTGGGCCAGGTCAAGTCCTGCTTAAAGTAGGCCAGCTTAGCCGTGGCTGACAGGTCAAAGCCCCCATAGATCGGCGGAATTTGCCCCAAGAGGGTCTTCAGCAGGGTGGTCTTGCCGATCCCGTTAAAGCCGGTGATGGCCACCTTTTCTCCATTGCCCACGGAGAAGTTGAAGGCTTCCTTAACCAAAGCCTGGTCATAGCCGATCACCAGGTCCTGGGTTTGCAAGAGCAAGTTAGAAGCCGTTTCGACATATGGAAAGTCGAACTTGGCCTTCTTGCCGTTTTGCGGGGGAGTCAAAATTTCCATCCGGTCCAGCTGTTTTTGCCGGGAGCGGGCACTTTTGGCCCGGGTGCCGGCTTTATTTTTTCTGATATAGGCTTCAGTCTTGGCGATCTGCCGCTGCTGGTTGGCATAGGCCTTTAGGTACGTCTGCCGGTTGGCTTCCTTTTGCCGCATGGCCTGCTTTAAAGTCCCAGTATAGCGGGTGATGGTCCCGAAGTCGATATCGATAATACAGTTGGTTATCCGGCCTAAAAAGTCGTAGTCGTGGCTGACAACGATAAAAGCGCCGGTAAAATCATTCAAGTAGTCGACCAGCCAGTCAATGTGGCCGACGTCTAAGTAGTTGGTTGGTTCGTCCAGGACCAGGACCTGAGGCTGCTCTAAGAGGAGCTTGGCCAGGATCAGCTTGGACCGCTGGCCCCCGGAAAGCTTGGAGACGTCCCGGTCAAAGCCTAAGTCCGCCAAGCCCAGGCCGCTGGCCACCCGGTCGATTTCAGTATCCAGGTCGTAGAAGTTGTTTTCTTCCAGGTAGGTCTGCAAACGCCCTGCTTTAGTTAACAGGGCTTCATCGCCGCTTTCGCTGTAGTCGATGTAAAGCTGGTTCAAGCGGGCTTCATCTTGGTAGAGCTGGTCAAAGGCAGTTTTTAAAAAGTCCCGCATGGTCAGACCGGGCGTCAGTTTGGCGTACTGGTCCAGGTAGCCGACGGAGAGCTTGTTTTGCCACTTGACGGTCCCTTCATCGGGGAGGATTTCCCCGGTCAGGATTTTGATCAAGGTGGACTTGCCGACCCCGTTTTGGCCGGTGACCCCCATGTGGTCTTCCTTGTTTAAAACGAAATTGGCGTCTTCATAGAGGGTCTTTTCCGCAAAGCCCTGGGTCAAGCCGCTGACGGTCAGTAAACTCAAAATTTTTTCCTTTCTTACAGGTGAAAGTTTTCCGCCTGCTTGCGCTCACGGTCGTACTTCTGCAGGGTCCTGAGGATCCGCGGCCAGAGATAGCGCGGGGCGGTCAAGTGCAGGTGGTCGTCAGCCACCCGGAAGTAGCTGGGACTGAGCTTGGTTAAGCCGGAGAGGAATTCCTCATCCAGGTGGTACTTGTCAGAGATCCGCTGGATTTCGTCAATCGCGTATTCGGTGTAAGACGAGTTCACGAAGACCAGGATGGCGCCGCTGATGCCCCAGATCAGGGACTGGGTATTGGTTAAGGCGAAAGAGTGCCGGCAGATGTAGAACATGGCGATGAAAGTCATTACGCCGGCAATCCCGCCGTAGATGTATGGATAATAGCGTTTTTTCACGAAAACTCCTCCTAATTCTATCAACTATCTTAACGTATTTTTTCTATCAACTATCTTAACGTATTTTGCCCCCTGGATAGTAGGAAAATTATTGCTGAAAGGGAAAAAATACCCCTAGCTAAGCTAGAGGCATGATTGTCAGCACTACCAAGAATCACTGCTTCTTGGCGTAATTGAGTTGGCTTCATAAATCGTGTAGTTGGTGATGGTCTCATTGCTGGAAAAGTCGACCCCGTTATAAGTCTCGTTCAGACTGTTCTGCCGGGTTTCCTGGTTAGTCAAGGTCTGCGTCGGCAGCCCCAGGCTCTTTCTCAGCTTGTTGGACCACTTCTGCAATTCTGCAGTTGACGCGATCTGGAAGCTGGTCCCGGAAATCGTCGCGTCGTGGCCCTGGATGTAGCCGCTGGAGATATTGCTGGCCGCACTTCTGTAGTTGATGGCCAGGCTGGTCATGTCGCCAAAAGTCAAATTGGTCTTGACGTACTTGGCAAAAACCTTGAGCAGCTTCTGGTAGTTGGCTAAACCGTTGACGGACAAGCCCTTCTTGACCACGGCCTGGATAATTTGCCGCTGCCGCAGCTGCCGGCCGTAGTCCCCCCGGGGGTCATCATAGCGCATCCGGGCATAAGCGATGGCGTGGCGGCCGTCCAGGTACTGCTTGCCCTTATGAAAGTCACACCAGTCATAGCTGAAACTGAAAGGCACGTTGACGTCAACCCCGCCTAAAGCGTTGACCAGGCTCTTCAAGGCCTTCATGTTAACTTCCACATAATAGTTGATCGGCACGTTGAGCATGGCCGAAACCGTCTTGACCGACCCGCTGCTGCCCCCAAACTGGTAGGCGGAGTTGACCTTGAACATGTAATAGCTCTGACTGCTTGTTTCACCCAGAATCTCCGTCAAGGTGTCCCGGGGAATCGAAGTCATGGTCGCCTTCTTGGTCGTCGGGTTGACAGTCACCAGGATGATGGTGTCCGAGTTCCCTTGGTCATGCCGCCCTTCCAGCCCCTGGTCGACCCCTAAAACCAGAATCGAGATCGGCTTCTTGGCCGCGATCCGGGCGCTAGTCGCCGTACTGCCGTTATTGCCGTTCATGCTCACCAGGGCTGAATGCAGGGAGAAGTAGGCATGTGCCCCCCAGGTCGCCGCGATCATGACGGCAAAGGTCACCAAGAGGCCGATGATGGTCGGCAAGGGGCGGCGGGATTTTTTCAAAAGGCCAGCCTGGACAAGAGTCACATTACGAAAAATTTTCTGTTGTCTTCTGCTGTGTTGCTCTTCCATGGACTAACCCCTTTAGTAATTTGCTATTATTTATTTTCGCATGAAAAAGTCATTTAATAAACCAAGCGTGGTAATATTTAGACTATCTTATTTTTTGGCAAAAAGCCGCTTTGATAGTAGAATATCTAGTATCGAAAATAGCATGTAAAGTAATGAGAAAAAGAAGAGGTATCGTATGGAAATCCCTTATCGCAGTGAGGTTCCCAAAGAGCAGACCTGGGACTTGACCCGGGTCTTCAAGACTGAGGCGGACTGGGAGGCCGCCTTTAAGGCAGTCAAGCAGGAAGTCAAGGCCCTGCCGGCCTTGGAAGACGGCTTTACGGAGAGCGCGGCCGTCCTCTATGACCGCTTGACCCGGATTTTTGCCGTTGACCGCCGCCTGTCCAAGATCTACGTCTATGCCAGCATGGCCAGCGACGTTGACACCAGCAACCAGAAGAAGCTGGCCCTCAATTCCCGCGGCCAGAGCCTGGCTGCTGAATACCAGGCGGCTGTCGCCTTCATTCAGCCAGCTGTTTTAGCCTTGGGGAAAGAGGCCCTGGACGCCTTTTTCAAGGAAGAGCCAAGACTGGAAAACTACCGGCACTATCTGGAACAAATCGTCAAGCAGGAAGAGCACGTTTTGCCAGCTGAAGAGGAGAAGCTGGTATCGGCGGCCGGGGATGCCCTGTCCGCTTCGGCCAACACCTTCAACGTTTTAACCAACTCCGACCTGCAATTCCCTTACATTGAAGATGAAGACGGGGAAGCAGTGGAATTGACAGAAGCCAACTACGACATCTTGATCCAGTCCCAGAACCGGGAAGTCAGAGAGGATGCCTTTGACGCCCTTTACGCTGGCTACGGCCAGTTCGCGTCAACTTTTGCCTCCACCTTGGCCGGCAATGTCAAGGCCCACAACTTTGACGCCCAGACCCACCACTACCAGGACGCCTTGGCCGCGGCTTTGTCGGAAAACAACATCCCTGTCGAAGTTTACAACCAGCTTTTGACCAGCGTCCACAAGCACCTGGACCTCCTCCACCGCTATGTCAACTTGCGGGAAGAAATCCTGGACCTGAAGGGCGACCTGCAAATGTGGGACATGTACGTGCCGATCACGGGCAAGCCAAGCCTCAGCTACACTTTCGCTGAAGCCAAGGCCCAGGCTAGAGAGGCCCTGCAAGTTTTGGGCGAGGACTATGTCAAGCACGTCGACTACCTCTTCAACAACCGCTGCATCGACCACGTGGCTAACATGCACAAGCAAAGCGGGGCCTACTCCGGCGGGGCTTATGACACCGACGCCTATGAGCTCTTGAACTGGCAGGGGGACCTGGATTCCCTCTACACCCTGGTCCACGAGACCGGCCACTCAGTCCACAGCATGTACACCCGGGAAAACCAGCCATACGTGTACGGGGACTATCCGATTTTTGTCGCGGAAATCGCCTCAACGACTAATGAAAACCTGCTGACCAACTACTTCCTGGACCGGGTGACGGATCCAAAGACCCGGGCCTTCCTGCTCAACTACTACTTGAGCTCCTTTAAGGGAACGGTCTACCGGCAGACCCAGTTCGCGGAATTCGAGAAGTTCATCCATGAAAGCGACCAGGCGGGTGAAGCCTTGACGGCTGACTACCTGTGCGGCTTCTACGACCGGCTCAACCAGCAGTACTACGGCCCGGCGATCAGCCTGGGCAGCGATATCGATCTGGAATGGGCCCGGATCCCCCACTTCTATTACAACTTCTACGTCTACCAGTACGCGACCGGCTTTGCCGCCGCAACTGCCCTGGCTAACAAGATTACTTACGGCAGCCAGGAAGACAAGGAGAAGTACCTGGACTTCCTTAAGTCCGGCTCCAGCGACTACCCGATCAACATCATGCAGAAGGCCGGCGTCGACATGACCAAGTCCGACTACCTGGAAGATGCCTTCAAGGTCTTTGAAGAAAGACTGGACGAATTTACTGACTTGATCAAAAAATTGTAGAAAAGAAAACGAAGCTGCTCAAAGTGAGTAGCTTCGTTTTTTGCTGTTAAACTTGAACTGGCTTCTTGCTTAGTGGTGTGAAGCACCAGTAGCCGCGTCTGGTTCAGACTTGATTTGGTTGACTGCAGTCACTGGGTATGGCTTGCGCACCCGCGGGTCAGTGCTGGATGGCTTGGTGTCGCCAGCGTACTGGAAGTCAGTCAAGCGGGCGTGCTTAACGTCTTCAATCGTCTTGCAGCCAGTCAGTTGCATGTCGATCTTCAATTCATCGTTCAATTCGTTGATGACTGAAGCAACCCCGTGCGGGCCACCCAAAGCCAGGCCGTAAAGGTAAGGACGGCCGATACCAACCAGGTCAGCCCCTAAAGCCAAAGCCTTGAAGACATGTGAGCCCCGGCGGACGCCACCGTCAAAGATAACTGGGCAGCGGCCGTTGACTGCTTCAACGACTTCTGGCAATACGTCGATAGTTGCCGGAGCACCGTCGATTTCCCGGCCACCGTGGTTAGTCACGTAAACGCCGTCCGCGCCGGCAGTCAAAGCAACTTCAACGTCTTCAGCGCAGTTGACACCCTTAACGATGACTGGCAAGCCGGACATTTCCTTGATCCGCTTGATGTCATCCGGGCCGATGTTCTGGGCGCTGGAAGCATACATTTGCGCAACAGTTTGCCCTTCGCCCTTGGCGCCTTGGAAACGGGTGAAGAAGTCAAGCGGTACCGGGAAGGCAAAGTTGGTCCGCAGGTTGGCTTCCCGGTAGCCTGATACCAAAGCGTCAACCGTCAACAGGATTGCCTTGTAGCCGGCAGCGTTGATCGCGTCAAAGACCATCTTGTTGAAGTCCCAGTTCTTTGACAGGTAAAGCTGGAACATCCGCGGAGCATCTGGCGCGGCAGCGGCTATTTCTTCAACCGGCTTGTTGCCGTAAGTGCTGGAAGTGAACATGGCCCCGGCCAAAGCTGCCCCCTTTTGGGTAGCTACTTCAGCGTCGGCGTGGGAGATCCCATGACAAGCGATTGGTGAGATCATGATTGGCGTCTTCAGCTTCATGCCCAGGAATTCAGTTTCAGTTGACGGGTTGTCCATCCCGGTCAAGGCCCGGGGAACGATCTGGTAGTGGTTGAAGGCAGTAGTGTTGTTTCTCCAAGTCCATTCATATTCTGAACCTGAGGCTACGTAGTAGTAAGCCCCTTCCGGCATTACTTCCTTAGCTCTTTCTTCAAGCTCATCAACGTTAACAAATTTTAAGTCTTCATCTGCTTCGCTTTGCGGGAAGCCCTTGATGTAATGTGTCATGGAAATCTCCTCAATTATTAAAAATTACTATCAATTACTGTTAACTTACAAGGATTATCATAGCATTTATCCGCTTACTTTTGGGCCAATCTTTTACTTTTTAGAATCTGCTTAAGAAATTAGAAGTATTAGAAGTGCAGTTGGCCCGTAGCCAAGCCGACCAGGTACAGGAAGATACAGATGATGGCGGTGTAGATCCCGCACCACTTGAAGGCCTGCTTCAAAATCGTGCCTTCGCTGCCTTCCTGGCCGATAGCGGTAGACGCAACCGTGATGGATTGCGGGGAAATCATCTTCCCGGCAGTAGCCCCGACCATGTTGTTGGCCACGACCCAAGTCTGGTTGACGCCCAGGCTTTGGGCAGCTGAGGCCTGCAGTTTGGCGAAAAGAATGTTGGAACTGGTGTCTGACCCGGTCACAAAAGTCCCCAAAGCACCGATGATTGGCGCGATCAATGGGTAAACCGGACCCATGACCTTGACCAGAACAACCGCGATGGCACTGGTCATGCCGGCGTAGCCCATAACCTTAGCCAGGGCCACGATAGCGGAAATAGTCACCGCCGTCTTGCCGATCCCCTTAATCAGGTCCCAGAGGATGCCAAAAGTTTCCTTAACGCTCAAGCCCTGGATCATGGCCCCGATGAAGGTAGCCAGCAAGATCAAGGTCCCTGGTGAAGACAGCCAGTTGAGGCTGAACTGACCAGCATTTTTGCCAGTGTAAACCTGGAACTTCAAAGTCGCGGAGTTGAGCAGGCTGTTAACGGCTGGGAACAAGGAGGAAGCGGCCAAAACGAAGACGAAAACTAAGATAAATGGCGCGCAGGCTTGCAGCAGTTCACCAGCTGAGTGCTTGGCAATGTCCCCGGTAGAAGCGGAGTATTCCGGCACGTCCTTGTGCCGCTTGGCCAAAAAGGCCGTAACCAGGATGCAGACGATGGAACCGGCGATGGCTGGCAATTCCGCCCCAACGAACTTAGCCACTAAGATTTGCGGCAGAGCAAAGGCCAGACCGGACATGAAGGTAATGAAGCCTACCCCCTTGATAGCCTTGACGCCCCCGCCGACCAGGCCAACCAGGATGTAAGGGATGACCAGGATCAAAACGCTCAGCTGCAGAGATACCACGAAGGCCGTGTTCATCACATCCAGGCCGGCAGTCTGGGCCAAGGTGATGACTGGCAGGCCGACCGCCCCGAAGGCAGTTGGAGTGGTGTTGGCTACCAGGCAGATAACGGAAGCTTCAATCGGGTTGATCCCGAAAGTCATCAAGATGCTGGCCGGGATGGCAACAGCGGTCCCGAAGCCGGCGATGGCTTCCAGGAAGCCCCCGAAGCCCCAGGCGATCAAGAGGACCAGGACCCGCTTGTCGGTCGTCAGACCACAGAGCATGTCCTGGATTTTTTGCATGGCGCCGGATTTAAAAGTTACCTTGGAGGTGAACATGGCGGCCACGATGATGTAGACAATTGGGAACAGGCCGCCCAGGATCCCTTCCAAGGTCCCGGTCAAAGTGTCAACGACTGGCAACTGGAAGGCCGTAATGGCCAGAATGATTGCCAGGATAAGAGAAATAACGGCTGCCTTGGCCGCAGGCATCTTCAGGGCTGTCAGAGAGATGATCAGCCAGACGATCGGGATCAAGGCAAAAATGAATTTAACCCACATTCATGTAACTCCTTCTATAAGTATTTTTCACAAGGATTATTGTACATGAAAGCGCTTAAAAAGTCATGTGAATATTGATTTAAAACGTTGATATATCACCGCTTGTACTTGAATTTATTTCACAATGTTTTCGCTTGCTAAAAGAAGAATCCAAAAAAGCCCCGCTATTGCGGGGCTCTATATATTTTTTCACAAGCTCGATTGTTAACAAGGTTGCCTCTATTGCTCGTCAAAAAAGATTTAAAAAATTTTGCTACTTAGCGTTCGGCGTGCCTAATTTTTCCAAAACGTAGTCGCCATCACTGTCTTGGTTGATGATCCCGTTTTGGTAAGTGTCAGTCACGCTGGTGTCATCCTTGTCGCCGGTGTAAGAGAGGTTGTGGGTGACCTTGTAGTTGACGTAAGTCTTGCCGCCGCCGGCCGGGCTGGTGGACAGGACGCTGACGGCTTCGTTGTAATCGGAGACTGAATCAGAATCATCCCAGTTGTCGTGCAGCTTCTTGATGCTGAGGTAGCCGGTATTGCTGCTGCCGTTGACCCAGTCTTCGCTGTCGTTGTCATCCCAGATCTCCTGGAGGAGGTCTTCAGCGTCTTCGCTGCTTGCCAGGCCTGGCCAGGACGGGGTCAGGACCCAGCTGCCGTTGACGGACTTGATTTGGTCGCTGCTTTGGCTGTCGTCATCGCTGTCATCACTGAAGTCATAGTCATTGTCACTGTCATTTTCCTGGTCAGCTGGGGCAGTCACGTACTGGTCAAAGTTGTAGATCGTGTCTGACTTACCGATGCCGGACTTTTTCACGTAGAGGCTCATCCCTGACGTGATCTGGTAGTCCTTGAAGCTGGCCTGGCCCTTGTCGTCCAGGTCGGCTACCTTCTTGTCATTGATGTAGACTTCCCCGTTAGGCACGCTGCTGACCGTGAAGCTGCCCGTGGTGATGTTCAGGCTGACCTGGTGGTTGCTGAAGAGGTCCAGCTTAACCGGGCTAGGTGAAATAGTCTTCCCGCTCAAGTTGGCTGAAACTGAGAAGGTATAGCGGCCAGCGATTACCGGGTCCAGCTTCTTTTGGCAGTAGTCCCCGGAGGCAGACAGCTTGCCCACGTTTTTCCCGTTCATCTTGATCGTGGAATTCTCGTGGTTGGTCACGACCGTTGGTGAGTAGGTCTTGACCATGAGCTTGTATTTCGGGAAAAGGAAAAAGTAGTGGCCATCCTCGCTTAAAGAAACGGAGTCCTTGAAGATATCGTCAAAGTCGTCCTCCCGCTTCCACTCGCTGCCCAGGTTGTTGGCCTTGGTCTGGTTGGCCTTGTAGTATTCCTGGAGAGGCTGCACGCTCTCCTTGGTCAGCTGGAAGCTGCTGTCGTCGGTCTTGACATAAGGTGACAGGTCTTTCTTTGGATCCTTCATCCGGGTTACGATTTCGTCGATTTGCTTGTCCTTGGCGTAGTGGGCCTTGCCATAGCCGTAGCCGGCCAAAAGGACCAGCAAGACTGCCACGGCGATCAAGATTTGCTTCTTCCACTTCCGGGCTTGCTTGAGGTCGGCCCGTCTTTTGCCTGTTTTAGCTGGCTTAACGGGTTGAACTTGCTGAACCTGTTGAACTGGTTGAACCTGCTGGACTGGCTGAGTTGGCTGGCTTGATTGTGCCGGCTTAACTAACTTTTCCTTGCAATTGGCGCAGAAAGTAGCATTGGCCCGGTTTGGGGCGCCGCATTTAGCGCAGTAGATCATTTTTACTTCCTCCTTTTTGATAAAAGTTCTGTATGCTTAACTGGCAAAAAATACTCTCAAGGCAAGTATAGCATAGAAAAATACAATTTTAGGCAAAAGAAAAAGGAGCCCAAAGAGCTCCTGAAATTCTATATTTGACTACGCCCGCTTCTTTCTGGCGTGGGTGAAGTAAACCAACAGATAAGCTGTTACCTCAATTAATGAAATGAAAAAGGTCACCGGCCAGTTGGTGATGTAGCCCAGGCAAAGACCAGCCCAGACCCCCAACAGGGCCAGGCCGACCGACCAGGCCAGCATGCTGGGAATCGACTTGCCCAAATACCGGGCCGTTGATGACGGCATGGTCAAAAGGACAAAGACTAGCATGGACCCGACCACTTGTGAGCCAATAGAAACCGCCATGGCCAGGGCTACCAGGAAGACTACCCCGACAAAGCCGGTATTGATGTGGTGGGCCGCTGCCCCGATATGGTCAAAGGAATCATAGTTTAGGGGCCGCTGGATGGCAAAAATGATCAATAAGACAACCACTGACAGGCCGACCAGCTGGTAGACGCTGGATCTGGACACCCCGATAATCGACCCGAACAAAATGTTGGTCGCGTAGCTGCTGGCTGAGCTGGACAGGGACAAAAAGAGGATCCCCAGGCCGACGAAGAAGGCAGAAATCGCGGAAATCGACGACTCCTTCTGCTCAGTCCGCATGGACAACTCCCCGACCCCGATTGAACCCAGGAGGGCAAAAATCAGCATCCCCGTCAAAGGCTTCAAGCCCATCAAAACGGCAAAAGCCGCCCCGGCAAAGCCGATTTCCGACAGGGTGTGGGCCAGGAAACTGAAATTGCGGGCCACGACATAGACGCCCACCACCCCGCAGGTAATCGCGATGAAAGTAGCCGCCCAAAAAGCATTGCGCATGAATTCGTAGGCAAACATCAGTTGAAACTCTCCTTAAAATCTTCCATCTTCCCCTGGCTGACCGTCCCGTCGCTTAAGTAAAGATAGTCCTTCATGTAGCGCTTGGCCAAAGGGATGTCGTGGGTGACGAACAAGACCGTCATCTTGTGCTCATGGTTGAGGTGGGCAATCAAGCTCATCAACTCTTCCTTGGCCTTGGGGTCCAGGCTGGCCGTGGCTTCATCCAAAATAATGAAGTTCGGCTGGTCCAAGAGGGCCTGGGCCAGGTAGGCCCGCTGCTTCTGCCCGCCAGAAGCCTCCCCCATCCTGGTGTCCGCCAGGCCTTTCAAGTGGGTCTCCTGCAAAATATGGTTGACCTGGTCCTTAACCTTCTGACTCTTCCAAAAAGGCGTGTTCAATTCGATAAAAGACTTGATCGATAAGGGATAGTCCGGGTCGATATTGCGGAACTGGGGCACATAGCCCACCTTTACGTCGTCAGCCAGCTCAAAATAGCCGTGGCTAGGGCTCAGCATCCCCATCAGTATTCTAACCAGGGTGGTCTTCCCGGCCCCGTTAGGGCCTAAAAGAGCCGTCATGGACCCGGTCTCCAGGCTGAAATTGAGCTTTTTAAAAATCTCCTGGTCGTCGAACTTCATGCTCAAGTCCACGACCTGCAAAGCTTTACTCATTTACTTACCTCTAGTTTCTCTATAGCTTCTTCAGCAGGTCCAGCATCTTGTCCTGGACGGCACTTTCATCGCTGGAGCCGATGATCCCGTTAGCCGCCCGCTTGGCTTCCGGCAAAGCAGTTGCTGTCGCGTAGCTCTGGCCCACGTATTGCAGCATGGCCACGTCGTTGCCCCCGTCGCCGAAGGCCACCATTTCATCAGCCGGGATCCCGTAGCGCTTGCCCAAAAGCTTGAGGCCCACCGCCTTGTTCATGCCCAGCTTGCTGATGTCAACGGCTGAGTCGCTGCCGGCCACCATGTCCAGGTTCGGGAATTCCCGCTTGAGCTGCTGGGCAAAGGCTGATGACTCCCCTTCCTTGGTCGCCACAGTGAACTTGAAGATCCGGTCCTTGACGCTTTCGTAGTTTTCCACGGCTTTCAGTTCCTGGTAAAAAAGGTGGAGGTAGTTGTAAAACTCTTCCCCGTAGCTCTTCAAGGTGTAGGCGCTATTCACCCCGGCCAAGACAGTCGGGTGGTCCTGGCCGTACTTTTCCTTGATCTGGCGGATCGTAGCCAGTTCATCGCTGTTTAAGTCCACGATGTTGAGGATTTCCCGCCCCTTCAGAACATAGGCCCCGTTTTCAGCCACGAAGTAGAGCTGGCTGAGGTATTCTTTCGGAAAACGGGTGACCAGGTTTTCATACTGGTTGCCGCTGGCGATGACGAACTTAACCCCCTTTTCCCTGGCCAGGTCCATGATTTGCGCGAACTTGTCCAGGTCATAGGTTTTCTTGGAAGTCAGCCAAGTTCCGTCCATGTCAGTTGCAAGCAATTTAATCATTTTTTTCTTCCTTCCTAACTGCTTTTTCGCTAAAAGATCTTTAACGTTATAGAATACCAAAATTTCGCCCTCCTTGCAAAATTGCGGGCTCACGGGGGGCGGTGCGGGAGTTTGGCTGTGGTTACGGTAAAAATGGGGACAGTTTTGCGAGATTTGGCCCTGGCTACGGTAAAAACGGGGATGAGTTTGCGGGATTTGGACGTGGCTACGGTAAAAGCGGGGATAGTTTTGCGAGATTTGGACGTGGCTACGGTAAAAACGGGGACAGTTTTGCGGGATTTGGCCCTGGCTGCGGTAAAAACGGGGACAGTTTTGCGGGATTTGGCCCTGGCTACGGTAAAAACGGGGATAGTTTTGCGAGATTCGGCCCTGGCTATGGTAAAAACGGGGACAGCTTTGTGTAATTTGGACGTGGCTACGATAAAAACGGGGACAGTTTTGTGTAATTTGGACGTGGCTACGATAAAAACGGGGATGAGTTTGCGAAATTCGGCCCTGGCTATGGTAAAAACGGGGATAGTTCATCGCTTCGAGCCCCGTTTTTTACTGAACCACAGTCCTTTTTCGTTTTTCGAGCCCCACTTTTTACTGAGCCACGGCCTTTTTTCGTTTTTCTAGCCCCACTTTTTACTGAGCCACGGCCTTTTTCAAAAATTTTAACCCCAGTTTTTACTGAACCATATGAACCTAAAAAAATAGAACACCTACTTCAAACAATCTCCGAAATTCTTTTCTAAAATTTTCTCAGCTTTCAGTTGCTCGGTTAGAGATAAATGCGAATTAGCAGAAATATTGGTTGAATATTTGTGCCATTCTCTTAAGGTCAACAGTTCCTCCGGCGAAAACTTATCAAAAGTGAAAGTTATCCCAACCATTTTATTCGCTTTGCCGCTCTTGACCACTTCGTAGCTCAAGTTGCCAAAAAATGGTACCAGTTGAAGTACAGCGGGCTTAATCTTATTCCTCATTACCTCATAATTCGAATAGCTATCCGGCACTGCCAGAATTTCCCGCAGCTGCTCAAAGGACACCTGGTAGCGGCCGGCTGCTGAAGCTTGCAGCAGCTTGCGGAACAAAGTCTTGGCGTTGTTTAGGCTGATTCGGCGCAGCAATTGATAATTCCAGCAGGTGAAGTCCTTCGTGCAGCCGTTAAACAGGAACGAGTACTTCTTGCTAACGCTGACCGTCAATTTCTTGTCTTCATACTTAGCCTTTTGAAAAAGCTTGCTCTGTTGCATGAACTCAGCCAATTCGCTTAACTGCTGATCCAGCCGCAAAAAATCACGCCCGCCATAGCCAGCCCCAGTCCGCAACTCACTTCGGGTCAGCTGGAGCGTGCCGCATCCGAAACCATAAAGCCGGCCCACGATCAGCCACAACATATTCTGCTGCTTTCCGGTCAAGCCCGTGAGCGGATAATCATTTAACCGCCCATGATACGTCACGTTCTGTGCAAGCGGAATTCCAAGCCTGACAGCCTGGCTGATCTGTCTGGCTTTATCCAGATGCGCCTGCGTCAACTTAAAACGGACATTGGCTGGATAGGTCCGCCGATTAGGCAGGCGCTGGCTTTGAATCGCCTGCTCAATTGCCTGAATCTGCTGCTGATTCAGCAAAGCGAACCCGTCATTGCTCAAAAACAGGTTCAAGACCGACAGCTTGACCACCTGCGAACCAGCCCGCTGCAGATCCTCCTGGTTCTTCAGCTTGAAGTCATCATTCCCCAGCCGGTTGATCACCACCACAATCGTCTTAATAAAATTGGGACTGATCCCCATTGGTTGCAGGGCTTGCGTCAGCGCCTCCTTGTGGTAGCTAATCTGATCATAAATGCCCCGGCCCAGCCGGTTAAAGTCGAAAAGCTTCCCCGCAATTTTGCGCACCTTGACTTCAATACAATAAATGCCGGTACTGGTAATCACCAAATTATCAATTTGGTTGTCGCCAACTGGCCGATTTCTATCATATTTGCAGGGAAGAATCACATTATGAAAAACTGCCGCCGCGACGGACTTGACCGCCTGATCGACTAGCCACTCACCCGCCGCGCCCGCTAATAGATTTTCCGCATTCACCAACTGCTCTTGCGTCAAAGTCGCTGCCTGGGCCGCCCCCAGCTGGTTATAGCTGACCAGCAAGCCGTTCAGCTCGCGCACCCCAGCCAAATTCTGATCAGACAGCTGCCGGGTGTGGTCATAGTCCGGATTGATCAGCTGCTCAGCTGCCTGGGCCGATTGCACAACGGCGTCATTTTCAACTTCTTCACTGGCCAGGTACCAATTTGTCCACATTCGTTCCATAAGATCGCTCCTTTGCTTAGTCTCTCTACTGACTATTACACGAAAGAAGCGATTTTTACCTAAAAAAAGAACTCGGAAAAATCCGAGTTCTTTTATTTGAGAAAATTAGTTCTTTTGGTCAATCGGTTTCTTCCAGAAGCCCATCATCAAAGCAGCCACGATTGAGCCGACAGCTACGGCGCCCAGGTAGCCCAGCCAGTTGCTGGACAAAGCGATAACCCAGAAACCACCGTGAGGTGCTGGCACGCCGACGTGCCACAGACCTACCAGGGACCCGCCGACAGCACTGCCGACGATTGATGAAACGATAACGTGCAGCGGGTCAGCACTGGCGAATGGGATAGCCCCTTCAGTGATGAAGGAGAAGCCCAGGATCCAGTTGGAAACACCAGCCCGGCGTTCATCTTCAGTAAACTTGTTCTTGAAGAAAGTAGTCGCGATGGCAGTCGCGAATGGTGCTACCATACCACCGACCATGACAGAAGCCATCAAGATGGCTGAAGTCTTGGAAGTCGGGTCGTTGGCAAAGGCACCTGAAGCGAAGACGTAAGCGGCCTTGTTGAAAGGACCACCCATGTCGATACTCATCATGCCGGCCAAAACCGTGGTCAAGAGAACCAGGTTGCCAGTGCCCATGCCGTTCAGGAAGTTGGTAATAACCGCGTTCAAGGCACCAAAGACCGGGTTGACGATGTAGTACATGATCAAGGCTACGAAGAGCAGACCAAAGATTGGGTAAAGAAGCATTGGCTTCATACCTTCAACGTTCTTCGGCAGCTTAGCGAAGAGCTTCTTGAGGCCCAGGATCAGGTAACCGGCGATGAAACCAATGGCAATCCCGCCCAGGAAGCCGGCTGGTGAAGCAGCCTTAGCGTTGACGTTAACAGCGTAAGAGCCACCCAAGGAAGAGTTGGTGATTGAAGCCATGAAACCACCGACGAAACCTGGCATCAAGGCTGGCAGGTCACCGATTGATTCAGCGATGTAGCCGGCCAGAACCGGAACCATGAAGGCGAAGGCCAGGTTACCAGCACTGTTCAAGAAGATGAAGGCCGGGCTCTTGGCACCACCCATGTATTGTTCAACCAGGAAGGAGATGGCCATCAAGATACCACCACCGATAACGAACGGAAGCATGTGGGAAATCCCGCTCATTAGGTGCCGGTAGATAGTTGACCATACGCTGCCGTCGCTTGCAGCTGAGCTTTCGCTGGCTTCACCCGCTTCCGCATGGTAAACGCTGCCCTTGCCGGACAGGATGTCGTCAACCAGTTGGTCTGGCTTGTTGATCCCGTCAACAACCGGGTGCTTGACCAGTTCCTTGCCGTCAAAGCGGGCCATCTTGACCTGCTTGTCGGAAGCGATGATAACACCCTTAGCCCGCTTGATTTCGTCAGCAGTCAGTTCGTGCTTAACGCCTTCTGAACCGTTGGTTTCAATCCGGACTTCAACGCCGCGCTTTTCACCAGCCTTGATCAAGGCTTCTTCAGCCATGTAAGTGTGGGCGATCCCGTTGATGCAGGCAGTAACGCCGACGATCAATGGCTTTTCGTCACTAGCTGCCTTAGCTTCCGCTTCCTTCTTAGCGGCCAGCTTGGCTTCGCGTTCAGCGTCTTCCTTGTCCTTATCAGCTTCTGCCTGACTGAAGAGGTCGATAACTTCGTCAGCAGTCTTAGCTGCCTTCAGCTTTTCAACCAGGTCAGGGTTGATCAAGAGGCTGCTCAGCTTAGCCAGAGCTTGCAAGTGGGTGTTGTCCGCACCGGCTGGAGCAGTGATCATGAAGAAGAGGTGGACTGGCTGCTGGTCTAATGAGTCGTAGTCTACGCCCTTTTCACTCTTGGCAAAAAGCACCCGGGCCTTGTTAATGTATTCGTTTCTGGCGTGAGGCATGGCAATCCCGCCACCGATCCCGGTAGTGGATTCCTTTTCCCGGGCCCAGATGGATTCAACGAACTTTTCCTTGTTGTTGACGATGCCCGTAGCTACTTCCAAGTCGGCCATTTCATTGATGGCTTCATCCTTGGTGGTAGCCCGCAAGTCCATGATCATGGACTCTGGGCTTAAAATATCTTTAATCCGCATCTTTTTCCCTCAGTTACTAAAAAATTACTCGATTACTTTTTATCCCTTTATTCAACGATGTCGATCTTGATTTGCGGCAATACGGCGTCGATTTGGCTCTTGACCGCGATATCTTCAGTGAAAGCCGTTGCCCCGCCGCAGGCACTGCCGACCCGGAGGCCTTCAGCCGCGTCGTGCTTTTCAAACCAGGTGCCGACGAAACCGGCAATCATGGAGTCCCCGGCGCCAACTGAGTTGACCGCCGTGCCCTTGGCCGCGTTGGCGTGGTAAACGTGGTCAGCAGTTACCAGGTAAGCACCTTCGCCAGCCATGGAGATCATGACGTTTTGCGCACCCAGCTTCTGCAGCTTCTTGGCTGCTTCCAACATGTCGGCAGTTGATGAGAAGCTGGTGTCAAAGAGGTCAGCCAGTTCGTGGTGGTTTGGCTTGATAACCAATGGATTGAACTTCAAAGTCCGAAGCAAAGCTTCGCCAGTCGTGTCAACGACGAATTCCGCTCCCTTTTCCCGAATCAAAGGCAAAAGGCTTTCGTAGAAGTCAGTTGGCAGGCTTGGAGCCAGGCTGCCGCTCAAAACAACGACGTCGCCTGCTTCCAGATCGTCCAGGCGGGACTTGAAGGCTGCGACTTCCTGGTCGGTAATGTCCGGGCCAGCCGCGTTGATTTCAGTTTCCACCTGGGCGTGAATCTTAACGTTCACCCGGGTGTCGTCGCTGATTCTTACGAAGTCGCTGTTGATCTTCTTGACGTTTAATTGGCGGATCAATTCTTCGCCGGTAAAGCCGCCGACAAAGCCCCAGGCGGTGTTGTCCACGCCTAATTGGTTAAGAATCTGGGAAACGTTGATCCCCTTGCCCCCAGCTAAGAACTGGGTGTCGCTTGACCGGTTGGTCTCCCCGTCCTTGACTTCTGGCAGTTGCAGAACGTAGTCCAAAGCTGGGTTGACAGTCACGGTGTAAATCATTATTCAGCCTCCTCAAGTTGAATATTTACTGGCAATTTTTCCCGGTCGCCAGCCTCCAGGCGGCTGATGATGGTCACCTGGTCGGTCTTGGCGAATTCGGCAAAAGTTACCGCGTTAAATTTGCTGCGGTCGATTAAAACGAAAGCCTGCTGGCTTTGCTGGATAGCCGTCCTTTTCACGGCAGCTTCCTCAGTGTCCGGCGTGGTCAAAAAGCCGGCCGGGCTTAGGGCGTTGGCCCCGATGAAAGCAGCGTTGAAGTTCAGCTCCTGCAGGCGGGAGACAGTGGTCGCGCCAATAGCCGCGTGGGTCTGGCGCTTGACATGGCCGCCCAAAAGGCAACAGTCAATTCCCGCGTCAGTCAAGGCAAGTGCCGTTTCCAGGCCGTTGGTCACCACGTGCAGGCCGCTGATCTCTTTTAAAAAGGGAACCATTTCATAAACGGTCGTCCCCGCGTCTAAAAAGAGATAGTCGTGGGGGTGGACCTTCCTGGCGGCCAGGCGGGCAATAGCCAGCTTGTCATCCTTGTTCAGATTGAAGCGGATCTGCTGGGCCACGTCCTGGCCAAAAGTCTGCAGGCTCTGCGCTCCGCCGTGGACCCGTTTAAGCAGGCCCCGGTCTTCCATTTCACTCAGATCGCGTCTGATCGTCGACTCGGATGTCGAGGTCAAGCGGCAAAGTTCCGTTACGCGGCAAATCTGATGTTCGTCTACATAATGGGCAATCATTTGTTGCCGCTCTTCCGTCAGCATCTTTATCTCACCTCATTACCTATTGTAAAGGCTTTCTCAGTCAAAAGCAATCATTTTCCGTCAAAAATGAGCGATTTTTCTAAAAAAATTGACTGTTTTTGACTGAAACATACTTAAAATTAGCCAGACAAGCAAAAAAGACCAGGAAAACCTGGTCTTTTATTTAGTCATATAGATATTTCTGGCAGGCCTGGCGGGGGTCTTGCCCGTTTCTGATCGCCAGAGCCAGTTCGATCGACACGTCAGCGATGATCGACTGGGGGTCGATAACCTGGTAGGGATGGTCCGGCGCCTGCTCCTGGGCTAAGGAAAGTTCCGTGCAGCCCAGCAGGATCACGTCGCAGCCATATTCGTCGTGCATCTTGCGGAGGATCTCATGGTAGAGCTCCTTGTCAACGATCCCCTTCTCCTTGATGTCCCGGTAGATCAACTCCGTCACCATCGGCTGGATCTCGGGGCCGCCGAATTCGACTTCCCGGCCCACCCGGTGGATCTCGTCTTCATAAAGGTGGTCGTAAATTGACCCTTCAGTCGCGATCAAGCCGATCTTGGGACTGTTTGGGAACTGGTCGACATATTGGTGCACGGCAATCCGCATCATGTGCAGGAAGGGAATGTCGGTCAAAGCCGCCAGGTCGTCATAAAAGTAGTGGGCCGTGTTGCAGGGCATGACCATGAAGTCCGGCCCCAGCTTGGCCTGGCCTAAAACATCTTCTTTAAGCGCATTGAAAAAATTCGGCTGGCTGTGGTCCTTGATGTAGGCCGTCCGGTCTGGCACCTGGGCATCATTGACCAGGATGTAGTTCAAGTAGTCCTGGTCCTTGCTGATCTTGACCCGGTGGTTAATCAGGCGGACATAGCTTTCGGTCGCGATGGTCCCCATCCCGCCAATAATGCTAAAGAAATGCTTCACTAAATATCAATCCTTACTTTTCTAATTCCTGGACCACCTGCCGGGCGATGACAATGTCGCCGGCATATGGGGTGTCTACCCCGCGGATCTTCTGGAAGGCGTCAGCCCCCTTACCGCAGAGCAGGACCACGTCATCCGGGCCAGCTTCGGAAATAGCTTCCTTGATGGCCTTTTCCCGATCCAGTTCGATAACCGTTTCACACTTGGAGTGGTCGATCCCGGCATCGATTTCCTCGCAGATGTCCTGGGCATTTTCAAAACCAGGGTCGTCCGTGGTCAAGTAGGCCTTGTCAGCTTCCGCCGTCAAACTTTCGCTGAAGCCAGGCCGGCGGGAAATCCCCTTGTCCCCAGGCGCGCCGACCACGACGATAACCCGGGGGTTGGTGAATTCCCGGCGCATGAACCGCATCAAAGCCAGCATGGAGGCCTTGTTGTGGGCATAGTCCACCACAATCAAGCCATGCTTTTGGGTCGTGACAGTTTCCATCCGGCCTGGGATGGTCACGTGCCGGATCCCCTTGGCGCAGTCTTCATAGCTCATCCCGGCCAGGCCAGCCCCGATGATGGCGCCGGTTGCGTTGGTTTCGTTGAAGTCGCCGATCATCTGCAAAGTGTATTCACCAGAGATTGGCAGCTTGTGGGCCTTGCTTGAAGCCGTAGTCAAGGTGAACTTGGTTTCAGCCAGGTCAGTTTCCACGGACTTGTAGCGGAAGTCGATCGGCTTCTTCAGATCCGGGTTTTCAAAGCCGTCCCGGGCAAACAGGTAGATGCTGTCCGGGTTGGTCGTGGTCGTCGCTGCCGCGTAAACATCGGCGAAACGGTCGGTTTCCGCGTTGATGATGCACTTGCGGGAGTTGACCAAAAGCTGCAGCTTGCAGTGGAGGTAGTCCTCAAAGTTCGGGTGCTCGTTGACCCCGATGTGGTCCGGGCTGATGTTCAAGAAGAAGCCCAGGTCGTAGGTCAAGCCAAAGACCCGGCTCTTCTTGTAGGCTTGGGATGACACTTCCATAACCATGTGGGTCATGCCGTTGTCAACTGCCCGCCGCATGTCTCTGAACAAGTCCAGTGATTCCGGCGTGGTCAAGCTGGACTTGAAGGTGTCTTCCGGAGCCGGCCCGAGGATGTTGTTGACTGAGGACAAAAGAGCAGTCCGGCCGCCGTTGAGCTGGTCCAGCATCCCCTTTAAGAAGTAGGCGGAAGTGGTCTTGCCCTTGGTCCCGGTAAAGCCAACCAGGAAGAGGTCGTCTTGCGGGAAGCGGTAGAAGGCAGCTGACAAAAGGGCCATCGCCTTGGACACGTTGCGAACGATCAAGGCGTGCATCCCCGTGCCTTCCGGGTATGGCTGCTCAGCCACGTAGGCAATTGCCCCGTTTTCCTTGGCCATGGTCAGGTAGGTTGGCCGGAAGCCTGCCCCCTTGCAGAAGAAGAGGCTGTTGTTCTGGACGTCACGTGAGTCATAAGAAACTGCCTCCATTCTGGTCTGGACAGTGTCCTGGACGGCACTGGACTTGAGCAGGTGGTGTTCTTTTAAGATTAAAATACAGGTGTTTAATGAGATGCTCATTTTTACTCCTCACTGTCAATTAAGATTCAGTTCAAATTATACCACAGGTCTAAGAGCGAAGTTGTTTGCCTGGGGATCCCGGGGCAAGAGAATGATGAAACTGGTCCAATCCTTGTTTGATTCACAGCGGATCGTCCCCCCGTGCAGCTCAACGACCCCCTGGACAATGGACAGGCCTAAGCCCGTGCCCCCGGTCTTGGTATTGCGCGAGCTTTCCACCCGGTAGAAGCGGTCAAAAATCTTCTTCAATTTGTCCTTGGGAATCGGTTCCCCATTATTCTCCACCCGCAGCTCAACCTGCTCGTGGTTGATCAAATTGGCTACCAGGTTGATCCGGCTGGCCCCAGCCGCGTATTTCAAGGCATTGGAGATCAAGTTATTGTAGACCCGGACCAATTTTTCCACGTCAGCATTGACGATCAAGTCGTCCGGCCGGGCCTTGACGCTAAAGGCAATGCCCTTCTTCTCCGCTTCCAGCTCAAAGCCGGCCGCCACCTGCTCCATCATGCCCTTGATATTGATCGGGGTCACGTTCAGCTTGGTCTTGGTCGACTTCAAGGTGGTGTACTCAAAGAGGTCGTTGGCCAGGGACTTCATCTGCTCAGCCTTGTCATAGGCGATATTGATGTACTTGAGCATGTCCTCCTGGCTGGTCACGGCCCCGTTCTTCAGCAGGCCCAGGTAGCCGATGATGCTGGTCAAAGGGGTCCGGATATCGTGGGAAACATTGGTGATCAGTTCGTCTTTCGACTGCTCGATCGCCTTTTCTTCATTGATCGCCCCCACGGTTGAGTCAACCAGGGAGTTGATGGAGTCGATCACCTTCTGCATGTCGGTGTTGACGCTGAAGGAAATCCGGTGATCAAAGTGGCCGTTGGCAATATAGTGCAATTCGGAAATGATGTGCCGCAGCTGCATCTGGTGGTAGCGGCGGATTAAGCGCCAGTACAAGACGATGACATCGGCGATCCCCATCAAAATGATCCCGATTCTTTCCCAGGACCAGATATGGTAGCCCGGTCCGATCGTCATGGTCTTTTTCAAAAAATAAATGCCGTTGACCAGGCTCTTGTCCTGCAGGACCGCTAAATGGTAGAGGATGATGACGGACATATTCAAGAGCAGCATGATGATGACCGTCACCACGCCTTCAGCAAAAAGCTCGCTCTTCTCAGCCGCGGTCAGCTTGACCCGGGGCCGCTTGCCCTGAACGACTTGTTTTTCTTTGTCTTGCTTAGGCTTCAACCTTGTAACCTACACCCCATACAGTCTTGATGACTTCTTCGCCGTCGGTGGCCTTCTGGATCTTGTCCCGCAAGTGGGAAACGTGAACCATGACCGTCTTGGCGCTGACAATGGACTCTTGCTGCCAAACCCGCTCGAAGATCTCATCAGCTGAGAAGACCCGGTTGGGGTGGCTGGCCAAAAGGTAAAGAATGCCGAATTCCAGGGCTGTCAGCTGGATTTCCTTACCTTCAACCGTCTTGACCTCATGGGAGTCCTTGTTGATGATCAGAGGCCCGACTTCCAAAACGTCAGGCTCCTCTTCCTTGACTTGCTTCTGGCTGCGGCGCAAAAGGGACCGGACCCGGGCCATGACTTCCAGGGGGTTGAAAGGCTTGGACACGTAGTCGTCGGCCCCGGTGATCAGGCCCTGGATCTTGTCCATGTCGCCGGTCTTGGCGCTGACGATGATAATCGGAATGTCAGAATCCTTGCGAACTTCCTTGACCACATCGATGCCTGACATGTTCGGCATCATCACGTCCAGAATCATCAAGGCGATATCCGGCGTGGTTGAGAGCTTGGTCAAAGCTTCCTTGCCATTGTAGGCGGCAAGCGGCTCATAGCCTTCGTTCTTCAAATAAATGCTTAAGAGTTCCACGATTTCGTGGTCATCATCGACAACGAGAATTTTCATTTGCAAAACCTCTTCTATTCCAAACTTATCTATCCTATATTGTACCTTTTATTTTAACCAATATACCAAAAAGAGCGTACTTTGACGTACGCTCTGACTTGGATTTTAGCAAAACATAAGATTCGCTCTTATTGGATTTCTTTTTTGCCGGTGTAGAGCTCGTAGTAGTAGCCCTGCTTGGCCAGAAGCTGGTCGTGGTTGCCGGCTTCCAGGACCCGGCCGTGGTCCAGGACCATGATCAAGTCGGAGTTGACGATGGTGGACAGACGGTGGGCGATAACAAAGCTGGTCCGGCCAGCCAAAAGGTTGTCCATCCCGGCTTGCACCAGGCGCTCAGTCCGGGTATCGATGGAACTGGTGGCTTCGTCCAGAATCATGACCGGCTTGTCAGCGATCATGGCCCGGGCGATGGAGAGCAGCTGCAGCTGCCCTTGGGAGAGGTCGCTGCCGCCCCCGTCGATCACCGTTTCATAGCCGTCATCCAGGTCATGGATGAACTCGTCGGCCCGGGCCAGGCGGGCTGCCTGGTAGACGTCGTCATCTGAGGCGTCAGGCCGGCCGAAGCGGATGTTTTCCATGATGTTGCCGGTAAACATGTGAGTTTCCTGCAAGACGATGGAGACAGACTTGCGGAGGTCATCCTTCTTGATGTCCTTGATGTCGATCCCGTCATAAGTGATCGTGCCGGAATTGATTTCATAGAAGCGGTTGATCATGCTGGAAATGGTGGTCTTCCCGGCCCCCGTTTCCCCGACCAGGGCCACCTTCATGCCCGGCTTGGCTTCAAGGGAAATGTCGTGCAGGATCTGCTTGCCCGGCACATATCCGAAGTTGACGTGGTCAAAAACGATATGGCCCTTGACTGGCACGTACTTAAAGCCGTTTTCGGTCGGCACCTTCCACTGCCAGGCATTCTTGACACCCGGCTTTTCTTCGATAGTTACCTGGCCGTCGTCGACTTCAACTTTTTCATCCAGGACCTGGAAAATCCGCCGGGCCCCGGCAATGGCCAGGACAATAGCGTTCAGCTGCTGGGAGATCTGGGCGATCGGCATGATGAAGCCCTTGGACAGCTGCATGAAGGAAGCCAGGGCCCCCAAGGTCAGCGGAATGTTGCCGGCTAAGATTGCCGCCCCGCCGAGCAAGGCGATCAAAACGTAGAGCAGGTTGCCGATATTGCCCATGATTGGGAACAAGATGGTGGCATAGGTGTTGGCCTTGCCTGAGGCAATCCGCAGCTGGTCATTGTAGCGGTCAAAGTCGGCCTTGGCTTCCGGTTCATGGGAGAAGACCTTGATGACCTTCAAGCCGTTAAGCATTTCTTCGTTGTAGCCGTTGACCGTCCCCACAGTCTTCTGCTGCTGGTCAAAGTAGTAGCTGGACTTGCCGGTCAAGTAGCGGACAACGCCTAAGGACAGGAGAACCACTACCAGGGAAACCAGGGTCAATTGCCAGCTGAGGTAGAACATCCCCGCCAAAACGAAGACTACTGAAAAGACAGAGTTAGCGAACATCGGCAGGGCCTGGGAGATCATCTGCATCAAGGTGTCGATGTCGTTAGTGTAGCGAGACATGATGTCGCCGTATTCGTTCTGGTCAAAAAAGGCGATCGGCAGCCGCTGCATGTGGGTAAACATTTCATTTCTGATTTGCTTTTGCACCTGCTGGGACAAGACCATCATCAGCAAGGTGAAAAGGTAGTTGGCGACCAGACCGATGGCGTAAACGCCGGCCATGAGCAAAACCGCGTGAGCCAGAGGGCCGAAGTCCGGGCTCTTTTGCTTAAGCATGGGCGTGATGTAGCGGTCGATAACCTGTTCAATGAACAAGGAGCCGGCAACGGAAGCCGCCGCGCTGATGATCACGGAGACCAGGGAGATAATCAAAGACGCCGGGCTAACCCGGTAGACGTATTTCAGCAGACGGATCAAGGTCTGCATTTGTGATGGTTGCTGAGCTTGTTTTTTAGTCATCGATTATCACCTACTTGCTGTTTTCTTCCTGGAACTTGGCGATGGATGAGTACAAGTCGTTGCGCTTGATCAGTTCATCGTGGGTTCCGACGTCTTCGATCTTTCCGTGGTTCATGACCACGATCCGGTCGGCATCCTTGATGGAGACGATCCGCTGGGAAATGATGATCTTGGTCGTTTCCGGCAGGTCCCGCTTCAAGGCTTCCCGGATTTCCCGTTCAGTCTTGGTGTCGACGGCACTGGTGGAGTCGTCCAGGATCAGGATCTTCGGCTTCTTCAACAGGGCCCGGGCGATCGTGATCCGCTGCTTTTGCCCACCGGAAACATTGTTGCCGCCTTGTTCGACCATGGTGTCATAGCCGTCCGGCATTTCCCGGATAAAGCCGTCAGCGTGGGCAATCTTGGCTGCCCGGACGATTTCCTCGTCGCTGGCCTTTTCATTCCCCCACTTGAGGTTGTCCTTGATAGTACCGGAGAAAAGGACATTCTTTTGCAAAACGACCGCCACGTTGTCGCGCAGGGTCTTAAGGTCGTAAGAGCGCACGTTGTGACCGCCGACTCTGACTGCCCCGCCGGTCACGTCGTAAAGGCGGGGAATCATGGAAATCAAGGTTGACTTGGAAGACCCGGTTTCCCCGATAATCCCCAAAGTTTCCCCGGACTTGATCCGGAGGTCAATATCCTTTAAGGCATAGTGGACATCTTCCTTGTCGTACTTGAAGTCAACGTGGTCAAAAACGATTTCCCCGTTGGTCACGCTGGTCAAAGGTGACTTGGCCGGGTTGACGATGGTCGGCTTAGCCGTCAAGACGTCAGCTACCCGGTGGCCGCTTGACTGGGCCATCATCAGCTGGGTGAAGATCATGGACAGGATCATTAAGGACATCAGGATAGACATGGTGTAAGAGAACATGGAGACCAGCTGACCGGTAGCCAGTTGATGGCCCACGATCAGTTTTGCCCCGAACCAGGACAGGGCCAGCATAACAGCATCGATCATTAGGGTCATGACCGGGCCGTTGAAGGCCATGATAAACATGGCCCGGCTGAAGAGCTTGTAGATCTTGCTGGTGGACTTTTCAAAGTTCTCGATCTGCTCTTCTTCGTGGACGTAAGTCTTGACTTCCCGGACCCCGCGGATGTTTTCCCGGACCTTCCGGTTCAGTTCGTCATAGGCCCGGAAGATTCTCGGGAAGTATGGCCGGGCATTCTTGATGATCAAGATCATGGCCAGAGCCAAAACCGGAACAGCCACGAGGAAGACCAGGGTCAGTCTCCAGCTGATCGAAACTGCCATGAACAGGGAAATGATCATCATAAACGGAGCCCGGACGGCCATTCTGATGCTCATCTGGTAGGCCTGCTGGATGTTGTTGGTGTCGGTCGTCAGCCGGGTCACCAGACTGGCGCTGGAAAACTTGTCAATGTTTTCAAATGAAAAGTCCTGCATGTGATAGAACATGTCCTGGCGGAGGTTAGCGGTAAAGCCGGCTGCCGCGTGGGCTGAGAAGTAGCTGGCACTGGCCCCCAGGACCAGGGAGACCAGGGTCAGCAGGATGGTGAACAGACCCATCTTGCGCACGTAGTCCATGTCCCCCTTGTTGATCCCGTTGTCAATCAAGAGTCCCATGATATATGGGATATACATTTCAATGAAGACCTCGACAACCACGCACAAAGGAGACAAGAGCGTCTCTTTTTTGTACTGGCGGACGGACTTCAATAAAGTCTTAAGCATTAATGACCTCCCTCTTTTACTGCTCATCGCTTTTTATAAAAAAATCGTTAAATAAAAACAAATAGATGCTCAGCATCTATTTGTTCTTTAATTATCAGCTTATTTATTTTACACCCATTGGGATTAAAAAGCACGCTATTGATTTACTTTTTCTTCATGGTCAGCTTGTCCGGGCTGAGAGAGGTCCCTTCAATCCCGTAGTGACGGCGAACCAGCCAGCGGATCCCGTAAGCAATAGCGGCTACCAGGATGTCAGCCCAGCCTGGCAGAACCGGGTTGATGACGGACAAGGCCGGAATTGAGAGGACAAAGACGATCAGCATGATGATCAAAAGTGACCCCAGCAGGCCCCAAATCACCTTGCCCCAGGCCGGCTTGCCGGTCTTCGGGTCAGGCTGCATCCAGGAGTTGTGTTTGGTGAAGTACCAGCCCATGGCCAGACCCATCACGATCAAGGTCACGATCCCGGAACCGGAGGAAGTGGACTTGCTGTTGTCCGTGAACAATTGCAGGATCCCAAACAGAACCGTCAGCATGGCCGTGTAGAAGAGGGCCCCGTCCAGGGCCACCAGCTTGTCCGGCACCTTTTCCGGCTTAACAACCGGGTGCAGGATCTGGCTGGCCTTCAGCTTAGGCGCGGCGCCAAACAAAACGTTGGCCGGCTGCCCCTTGATCTGGGCATCGTAGATTTCCGGCAAAAGGCCGTCAATCTGGGTGTCAGCATCGCCTTCGCTCATGCCGCCGGCAACCAGTTCCTTCTTCAAGCGGTAGATGTAGTCCTTGTTCTTGTTGGACAATTTCCCCCGGAGTTCTTCCGGGTTCTCCTGCTTGATGCTTTCCGTCTTGGCTTCTGCCTGCCCCTGCTTTTGCAGCTTGGCTTGAGAAGCGTTCTTAACTTGCTTTTCTTCGCTCACTTCTGTCTCCTGCCTTATACGTTAAATCTGAATTCGATGATGTCGCCGTCCTGGACTTCGTATTCCTTGCCTTCCAGGCGGACTCTGCCGGCTTCCTTGATCTTCTGCATGCTTTCGTACTTGTCCAGGTCTTCGAAGGAAACGACTTCGGCCCGGATGAAGCCCCGTTCAAAGTCGGAGTGGATGACCCCGGCGACTTGCGGTGCCTTCATGCCCTGGTGGAAGGTCCAGGCCCGGGTTTCCTTGCCCCCGGCCGTAAAGAAGGTTCTGAGGCCCAGCAGGTGGTAGGCAGCCCGGATCAAGCGGTCCAAACCGGATTCTTCGACCCCTTCAGCCGCCAGCATTTCTGCCTTTTCTTCATCGTCCAGACCGGCGATTTCTTCTTCGATAGCCGCGGAGATGCCCAGGCAGCCAGCCCCTTCCTTGTCGGCGTGGGCCTTGACGATTTGGTAGTACTTGTCGCTTTCCGGATCAGCCATGGATTCTTCCGCGATGTTGGCCACGTAGATGACCGGCTTGGAAGTCAGGAGGAAGAGGCCCTTGACGATCTTGGCTTCGTCATCAGTGAACTTGATGGACCGGACCGGGTCACCGGCTTCCAGAACTGGCTTGATCTTTTGCAGGACATTGTATTCAGCCATGGCTTCCTTGTCCTTTTGCTGGGCCATCTTCTGCACCTTGCCAATCCGGCGGTCAACTGAGTCCAGGTCAGCGTAGATCAGTTCCAGATTGATGGTGTCGATGTCTTCTTCCGGGTCAACCTTGCCGGAGACGGAAGTGATGTTTTCATCGTCAAAAGCCCGGACCACGTGCACGATGGCGTCGGTCTGGCGAATGTTTTCCAGGAACTTGTTGCCCAGGCCTTCACCCTTGGAAGCCCCCTTGACCAAACCGGCAATGTCGGTGAATTCAAAAGTCGTGTGGACAACCTTCTTGGCCGGGATCAGTTCCTGGATTCTGGCCAGGCGCTTGTCCGGCACTTCAACCATCCCCACGTTCGGTTCAATGGTCGCGAATGGGTAGTTAGCCATTTCCGCGCCCGCCTTGGTAATTGCGTTAAACAGAGTTGACTTGCCGACGTTTGGCAAACCGACGATACCAGCAGTTAAAGCCATATTTTGTAATTCCTCTTTCTTGTTTTTTCTTGCTTGCGTGTTTAATTCTTGGCCTTTTGGCCAGATTAGTCAATGCCTAGTCGAAATTTGGCCGGGCGATGTCTTCCTTGGCCACGTAAAAATCGTTCTTCAAGTTAACGGGATCATTGCTCTTGGCCAGGAGCTTCTTGACCTTCTTGTTGAAATCAGCCCGCGGCATCATGACCACGTGCCCGCAGCCCATGCATTTGAGGCGGATGTCGGCGCCCAGGCGCAGGACCTCCCAGTTGTTGGTCTGGCAAGCGTGGGGCTTCTTCATTTCAACCGTGTCCGCCAAGTCAAAAGTAATATTTTTAGTCATCGAGATTCACACCTAACAAATCCAGAATCCGGTTCAGTTCATCCGGGGAAGCAAAGTCAATTGACAAGTGCCCCTTCCCCGTCTTGTTTTCCGTAATGCTTACCGGCGAGCCGAACTTGGCGGCCAGCTGGCTTTCGCTGGCCCGCACGAAGGCTGACTTGCCGGCATTCTTTTTCTTCTGCTTCTGCCCGCGTTCGTTCATCTTGGCGACCAGCGCCTCGACCTTGCGGACCGGCATCCCTTCCTTAACCACCCGCTTGGCCAGTTCATCGATCCTGTCCTTGTCCTTTAAGCCCAGAAGGGTTCTGGCCTGGCCCATGGATAATTCCCCTCTTTGCAAAAGGCCCTTGGTCTTCTGCGGCAAGGTGAGCAGGCGGAGGTAGTTGGTGATGTAAGGGCGGGACTTGCCCATCTTCTTGGAAACCTCTTCCTGGGTCAGGCCCAGGTTCTTTTGCAGCATTTCATAAGCCTGGGCTTCTTCCAAAGGAGTCAGGTCTTCCCGCTGCAGGTTTTCCAAGATGGCCACTTCCATCATCTGGCTTTCGTCAAACTGGCGGATGATGGCCGGGATGGTGGCCTGGCCGGCTAATTCGGAAGCCCGGCAGCGGCGCTCACCGGCGATGATCTCGTAGCCGCCGACTGACCGGCGGACGATGATCGGCTGCAGGACCCCGTTTTCCTTGATGGATTCAGCCAGTTCGGCCAGCTTCTTTTCATCAAAGTTCTTCCGCGGCTGGTAAGGGTTGGGCCGGACTTCTGCCAAAGGCAGATCTTCGATTTCTTCGGCCGGCTTTACCTGGGGTTCTTCTTCAAAAAGCGCCCCCAAGCCCCGGCCCAGGCCGCCCTTTTTCTTTTCCTGTTTCTTATTTCTTGAGTCTCTTGCCATGAGCCTTCAGCACCTCTTTTGCTAAGTCATCATAAACCTTGGCCCCGCGCGAACTTGGCGCGTATTCCGTGATTGCCTCCCCGTAGCTTGGCGCTTCAGCCAGCTTGGTGATCCGCGGGATGATCGTCTTGTAGACCCGGTCGCCGAAATATTCCTTGACTTGCTGGACCACGTCGGCCCCCAGGTTGGTCCGGGCATCCAGCATGGTCAGCAAGACCCCTTCCACGCCCAGGTCCTTGTTAAAGTGCTTCTGGACTAAGCGGATAGTGTTGAGCAGCTGGCTCAATCCTTCCATGGCGTAGTATTCGCTTTGGACCGGAATCAAAATCGACTGGCTGGCCGTAAAAGCGTTGATGGACAACTGCCCCAAAGAAGGCGGACAGTCGATAAAGACGAAGTCGTACTTGTCGCCCAGGTCTTCAATGGCCCCCTTCAAGCGGGTTTCCCGGGCCATCATGCTGATCAGCTCGGTTTCTGCCCCGGCCAGGTTGATCGTGGCCGGCACGATGTCCAGCTTCTTGCTGCTGGTCGGCTTGATGGCTGAGGCGATCGGGATTTCATCGATCAGGACATTGTAGATGTCGTACTCGATGGTCGATTTCTCAATCCCCAAGCCTGAGGTGGCATTGCCCTGCGGGTCAATGTCGACAATCAATACCTTGTAGCCTCTTTTAGCAATGGAAGCGGCCAAATTGATGGTCGTCGTGGTTTTGCCAACGCCGCCCTTCTGGTTGGCGACTGCGATGACGCTGCCCATGCTAGTCCTCCTTCTTCTTTCTCTGATTCTTCATCACGATAGTAATCTGGTACTCATCCGGGCTCTTCGCCTCGGTAACCTTGACCTTCACGCCGGATTCCTTGGCCAGTTTAACCGCCTGCTTGATCGTATTGATCTGCAGCTGCATGTCCCGGCCGTAGCGGACCACCGCCTTCTTCTTAACGGCTGGCTTAGGATTGGCCAGCTTGGCCGCCCGCTCTTCCGTCTCTTTCACGCTGAGCCCTTGCTTGACGACTTCTTCAGCCAATTTGACCTGGTCTTCTTCGCTTAAGCCCAAAATGGCCCGGCCATGGCGGGCGCTGAGCTCGCCTTTGGCCAGATACTCTTGGACAGGTTCAGCCAGCTTGAGCAGGCGGAGCTTGTTGGCCACGTAGGACTGGGACTTGCCGATGTCCTGGGCCAGCTGGGTCTGGGTCAAGTCGTTGAGCTGCATCAGCTGCTCATAAGCCTGGGCCTCATCGACCGGGTTCAGGTTTTCCCTTTGCAGGTTTTCGATCAAGGCCAAAGAAGCGGTCTGCTGGTCATCGAGATTGTTCACGATGGCCGGGATCTTTTCCCAGCCCAGGCTCTTGGCCGCCCGGAAGCGGCGCTCGCCGGCAATGATTTCGTAGCCGCCCTGGTCCTGGCGGACAATGATCGGCTGCAAGAGCCCTTCTTCTTGCAAGGTCTGGGCCAGCTGCTGGATGGAATCGTCGCTAAAAGTCCTTCTTGGCTGGTAGCGGTTCGGACGGATTTCCGCTAAAGGCAGGTCCTGGACCTGCTTGTTTTGGGGAATTTCATTTCGATGGAAAAAACCAAAAGCCATTTGGGCACCTCCAAAAAACTACAAGGGTTTCCGGTTTGGCGTGCCTGCCTGGCGCGGGTACTTGCCCGGAGTTGCCTTGACCTTGTCAACCAGGACGAGGGTCCGCTCTTCAGCGCTGCCTGGCAGGGTGAAGACCTGGCTGAAGACAGCTTCACCGCCCAATTTCTCCAGAGCACTCTTGGCGTCTTCCAATTCTTCGTCAGCCCGCGGCCCCTTTAAAGCCAGGAACTTGCCGCCGACTTTGGCCAGGGGCAGGCAGTATTCACTCAAAACGCTCATTCTGGCCACGGCCCGGGCAGTTACCAGGTCAAACTTCTCCCGGTAGTCCGGGTTTTGCCCCACGTCTTCAGCCCGGCCATGCACCAGGTTCACGCCTTCGATGCCCAGCTTCTCCAGCAAGTCAGACAAGAAGTTCAGCCGCTTGCCTAAAGAGTCAACGATGGTGACTTCCAGGTCCGGGCGGAGGATCTTGATCGGCAGTGACGGAAAGCCGGCTCCAGCCCCGACATCGCAGAGCTTGGCCCCTTCGCTAAAGACCTCTGGCCAGAGCAGGAGCGGAGTCACGCTGTCGTAGAAGTGCTTGAGGTAGACCTCGTCTTCGTCCGTGATCCGGGTAAGGTTGACATGTTCGTTGACCCGGACCAATTCCTTAAAATATGTTTTAAATTGTTGCTCTTGAACAGGAGACAACTTAAAATTATATTTTGACAATGTTTCTGCAAAAAGTTCAGGATTCATTCTTTCACCTGTGAAACCGTGTTTCACACCCTTAAATGTAACGCAAAAAGCAATCTTGCGCAAAAAAATGTTACACAAACTATCTTAACAATTATGGATTATTTTTGCTTGAAGGTCAAAAAGAATCCATGGAAAATTACAGCTAAAAACAAAGGATAAAAAAAAATGCTCTTAGTTATTTTCGTCATTCTCTACATCGCCTGGCAGACCTACAAGGGCTACCATGTGGGTTTCTCCAAGCGGATCGTCAACCTGATCTTCGCCGGTCTGGTCTTCATGCTGGCCATCATGCTGCAGAATCCGGTCGGCAACTTGATCTACACCCAGTTCGTCCAAGGGCAGGCCGGCGACTCCAGCATGGTCCTGCAAGCATGCCGCTTTGGGGCCTTCTTCGCCCTCTTCTTCATCCTCAAGCAGGTAGCCAAGATCTTCAAGGCCTGGCTGCCTGCCCAGGAGACCAAGACAGGTTTCACGGCCACTTTGGACCACATTGCCGGGGCCATCGTTTCTTTCGTGGCCTCCTACTTCTTCATGTACGTGGTCTTGTCCATCCTCAACTCCGTCGGCGTCAGCCAGCTGAGCCAGATGATCAGCGATTCCCAGCTGCTCAGCTTCATCGTCAACGACACGCCAGGTCTGTCAACCGGGGTCTTCAAGACTCTCTTCAGCGTCAGCCGGACCACGGCCTAAGGAAAAAGCAGCTTCACCAGAAGGTGAGGCTGCTTTTGCTTTCTTTTAGTAATCCAGGCCGACTTTTTCCACCCGTTCATCGTTATAAACGTAAACGGCGCCTAAGCGGCGGTCATTGACCCAGTTGGCAATTGGCTGGCCGGCAAAGAAGCAGCGCTTGCACTCGATTTCCGCGTCAACGGAATTCTTGGTGAAGGTCGTCACCCCGGCAATGTTGGTTTCCACCGGGTAACCGGTCCGGGAGTCGATCAAGTGGTGATACTTGTGCCCGTCCACTTCCAAAAAGCGCTCGTAAGTCCCGCTGGTGACCACGGAGCATTCCGGGATCATCATAGCCGTGATGTTTTCTCCCCGCGGCTTCAAAGGATCCTGGACGCCTACCGTCCACATCCCGTTGGCCCGCTTTGGGCAAGGGTTGACGAAGAGGACGTTGCCTCCTAAGTTGATGATGCCGGCTTCAACCCCGTAGGCCCGCCAGAGGTCCCTGATCCGGTCGGCCGTCCAGCCTTTGGCGATCCCGCCCAGGTCCAGCTCCATGCCTTCCTGCTTCAAAAAGACCGTGTGGTCATCGTCATTTAATTCGACCATCCAGGGGTCGATCAGCTGCATTTTTTCTTTGATTTCCGCGTCACTTGGCACGCGGGCGTCCTTAAAGCCGATGGACCAGAGCTTGACCAGGGGGCCGATCAAGGCGTTGAAGCCGAAGTTTTCCCGGCTGGTCTCAACGGCCAGCTTAATCAAGCCGTAAACGCTGCTGGAGACCTGGACAGGCTCTTTCCCCGCCTGGTCGTTGACCCGGGTGACTTCGGACAGGCCGTAGCGGGGGTGGTCCGGCTTGCGGTTGACCGTCAGCAGGTCTTCAAAGTGGTCGATCAGGGCCTTGGTCTGGTCCAGGATCTTTTCCGGATCTTCTCTTGCCCCGTAGATCTGCAGGCTGATGTGGGTCCCCATGGCCTTGTGCTGGGCCATGACTTGGTCAGTTGATATGTATTTGATGATTCCCATTTTTAAAATCCTTACTTTTCTAGATACTTGGCCCGGAGCTGGTCACGAAGGGCCGGGCTGACGCCCAATTGCCGGGTCAAAAAGGCTTCCATGCCGCCATATTCCTGGTCGATGGTGATCAAGGCGCTGTCTAAGTACTCATTGTTGACCGTGCCCAGAGACCTAAGGTTGGCCCGCTGCACCAGGCTTTCCCCGTTTTCCCGGGCTTCCTTGTCCCTTTTGGCCCGGTAGCCGTTAAGGTAGGGAGCGGATAAAAGATAGTCCTGACGGATGGTTTCCGGATCAACCCCCAAGACCGTCAGCAAAAAGACAGTCACCAGGCCTGTCCTGTCCTTGCCTTCTGAGCAATGGTAAATAGTTCCGCCTTCAGTTTCAGCCAGATAGGCCAGAACCTGGCCAAAAGCCGCCTGGGCGTGCTCTTCCGTCACCATCAGCCGGTAGCTCTCCACCATATGGCGGAAGCCCGCCAGGGGGTCTAAGCCGTACTGCTTGGCTAATTCCGCCAGGCTGGCCCCGGCCTTGGTCTGGTCCCGGCTGTTAACGGGGATATTGACGTTCTGGATCCCGGCTAGCTTTTTATCCGGCCGCTTGCGGCACTCTTGCGGAGAACGGAGGTCGATGATGGTCTTCACCCCGCGGGTCCGCAAATAATCGCCGTCTTCTTCACTGATCGCCGCGACCGTCCCGGTCCGCAGCAAAAGTCCGGCCTTGATCTTCCTGCCGGCAAAACCGGTGTAGCCGCCAAGGTCCCGGGGATTGCGGACTGTTTTCAAGGGTAAAAGTTCCATCGCCATCTTTTTCTCCTCCTTCACTTCTCCCTATAATTTTAAAACAAAACAAGGCGGAAGCGCCAAGCTATCCGCCTTATTTTGCAGTTTTTCTTTTACATTACTTCTTGGCTTGGTCAACGAAAGCAAAGAAGGCTTCCATGACCTTGTCCAGTTGGGCGATTGAAGCTTCATCAACCAGGTCACCGCTTTCCTTGTCAAAGCTGCTGTAAGCCCGGCCGATCAGCAATTCGTTGCCTGGCAAAACGTTGGCCGTCATGTCTGGTGACAGCAGGATTTCCCGGGCATCTTCCTGGGCGCGGGAAGCGCCTTGGCCGCCCAAGGACACACCTACAACGCAGACTGGCTTGTAGGCCATAACCTTGCTGCCGGCGTGGCTGCCCAGCCATTCCAAAGCGCTCTTCAAAGCGGCTGGGATACCATGGTCGTATTCTGGAGTAGCGATGATCAAGCCGTCAGCTTGGTCAACCTTTTCCCGCCATGCCGTAACGCGGGCATCAGCTTGCCCTTCCTTGTAGAAGGCTGGCAGGTCGCCAATTTCAGCGACTTCGATTTCCGCCTTATCGCCGAAGCGCTTGGCGATAAACTGGCAGAGCAGACGGTTGAAAGAAAAATCGGCATTAGTTCCGACAATAGCTAATAATTTCATTTGAAATCCCCCACTTACTTCGTGATTTGTGCGTACCAAGCATCGACTTCGTCAAAGAAGTGTTCCAGGAAGTCAACGGTACCAGAAATCTTCAAATCGCCATTTTCGTCAAAGGCAGTAGCTGCCCCGCCCATCATGAACTCATCGTCGTTGAAGACAACCGGGTGCAGGCCTGGGGAAGCCAAAACCGTCTTCAGCTTGGTCTGTGACCGGGCAGCACCTTGGGCCAGCGGTGAGGTTGACACGATAACGACTGGCTTGCCGTTGAAGGGATGAGTGTTGGTTGACAGCCATTCCAGGGCGCTCTTCAAAGCACTGGTTACTGAGTGCTGTTGTTCCGGTGACCCGATCAAAACCAGGTCAGCAGCGGCAACTTGGTCACTCAATTTGGCCACGTCAGCCGGGTCTTCCTGGCCTTCCTTAAACATCGGCAACCCCTTCACGGTCGCGAATTCAAAATCGTACTTATCAGCGAAGTGCTTGGCAATAAACTTCAGCAGCATTTCGTTGTAAGACTTGTCAGCGTTAGATCCGTTAAGAGCTAAAACTTTCATAAAAACCACCTTTCAGATTTTCCATTACTCCCCTTATTATACCCAAATTAAAGGGATTTCAGCAGAGTTTTTGTGAAAAAATTACAAGGATAGAAAGAGCAAATTGATAGAAGGATTTTTTTAATGGATTTGCGGCCAAAAAAGGGTTTCCAGCTGCCGCTTGATGATCTGGACAAACTCGTTCTGGTCGTAGTCAATCAAGCCATCGACCAACATCACGGCCAGACCGTTG
>SFHY01000043.1 GCA_004556255.1 Lactobacillus delbrueckii | reverse complement strand
GTAAAATGGCTTTCTCTTGGCACCCATACGGCGCATACGAATCTTAACTGACATTAATTAGTCCTCCTAAATTTCAATAGTTATACTATAACACCCAAAAAGCAGCCTGTAAAGTATTTTTACTTAACAGCCTGCTCTTTTTTTAAGAATTATGAGTGGAAGCGCTTGACCTTCTTCATTTTCTTGGCCTTCTTCTTCTTGAAGCTCTTCCCCATCCGCCGCATGGCCATCTTGGCCATCGGGCTGTTCATGCCGGGCAGTTTCTCCAGGTCCTTGAAGTTGCCTTTGGTCACCTTAGACATCATGTCCTTGGCCGTCTTAAACTCTTTGATCATCCGGTTGACTTCCACAATCGGCACGCCTGACCCGGCCGCGATCCGCCGGCGCCGGCTCGGGTTAAGCAGGCTTTCGTCTTCTCTTTCGGCTGGCGTCATGGAGTAGACGATGGCCTTGGTGTGGGCGATCTGCTTCTCATCGATCGAGAAGTTCTTCAATTGCGGGTTATTGGCCATACCGGGAATCATCTTCATGATTTCATCCAGCGGCCCCATCTTTTGCACCTGTTCCAGCTGGTCGATAAAGTCGTTGAAGTCAAAAGTGTTTTCCCGCATCTTCTGGGCGACTTTTTCCGCCTGCTTGGCATCGTAGTCCTGCTGGGCCTTTTCGATCAAGGTCAGCATATCCCCCATGCCCAGGATTCTGGAAGCCATCCGGTCCGGGTGGAAGACTTCCAGGTCGGTCAGCTTTTCCCCTTGCCCAGTGAAGAGGATTGGCTTGCCGGTGATGGCTCTGATAGATAAGGCGGCCCCGCCCCGGGTGTCACCGTCTAGCTTGGTCAAGATAACCCCAGTCACGTCCAGACGCTCGTTGAAGGTCTTGGCCACGTCGGCCGCGGCTTGCCCAGTCATGGCGTCAACTACCAAGAGGATGTTGTCCGGGTGGCTGACCGCCTTGATTTCTTCCAGTTCCTTCATCAAAGGTTCATCGATTTCCAGCCGGCCGGCCGTGTCGATGATCACGTAGTCGTTTCTGTGGACGGCTGCTTCGGCCAGACCGTCTTCCACGATCTTGGCCACGTTCTTTTCATCCGGCTCGCTGAAAACCGGAACATTCAAGTCGGCCCCGATTTGCTTGAGCTGGTCAATGGCCGCTGGCCGGTAGATGTCGCCGGCGATCAAAAACGGGCGGGCTTTTTCTTCCTTCATCAAGCGGTAGGCCAGTTTGCCGACCGTAGTGGTCTTACCAGTACCTTGCAGACCGACCATCATGATAACAGTTGGAATATGCGGGGACTTGGTTAAGCCGACCGCTTCTTCCCCCATCATCTTGGTCAGTTCTTCGTTGACGATCTTGATGACCTGCTGGCCTGGAGTCAGTGATTCCTGCACTTCCTGGCCCAGGGCCCGCTTCTTGATGGTCTTGATAAAGTCCTTGACCACCTTGAAGTTAACGTCGGCTTCAAGCAGGGCCAGGCGGATTTCCCGGGAGGCAGCGTTGATATCTTCTTCAGAGATCTTCCCCTTCCCGGTCAGGTTGCGCAGGGCCTTCTGCAAACGTTCGCTTAAATTTTCAAATGCCATCTTATTCTCCTCTAATTATCTGCAGCAAGTCTTCCAGCTGCAATTTGGCTGCTTCCTGGTCACCGGCGGCCAGGCTGGCTAAGGCCTGGCTGATGCCTTCTTCCAATTGGCCGTAACTAGCCAGCAACTGCAGCTTGTCTTCGTATTTTTCCAAAGACTTGGCGCTGCGCCGTAAATTGTCATAGACCGCTTGTCTAGAAACATGCCGGTTATCGGCAATTTCGCCTAAAGACAGGTCGTTGTAGTAATAATCTTCAAAATAATCCTGCTGGCCCTGGGTGAGCAAGGCGCCGTACATGGCGTACAGGTCACCCAGAGCTTCGTTTTTGCTCAATTCATCCATCTTTTTCACCTGGTTACCAGTATAGCAAAAAGCACTGCAAGTGCAGTACTTTTTAGAGATTTTTATCCATATTAAAAGTCAGCTTGGACAGCTTGATGGCTTCCTTAAAGAGCTGGCCCCAGAGCTTTTCGCTTTCCTGGCGGCAGTGGGCCACCGTTTCCTGGTTGGCCTTGGTCAAAAAGGCGGTCAGTTCTTCGCCGGTGAGGCTTTGGGCCTGGTAGGTCACTTCAGCCACCCGGGCGCGGAAGTAGCGGTTCAGCTCAGTCAAATAGGTCGCGTCCATTTGGACGAAGTGGGAGTAGTGGCTTTCCACTAAAGCCGCCAAAGACTTGTAGAACCACCAGGCGTCAGACTGCCGGTATTCCAGGGAAGTATCGTTATAAGAAGGGTCAGTGTCGTTCATATTGGTAAAGAAAGGCACGAACGGAGTGAAAGTCGGTCCCCCGATGCAGAGCCACATGATCCCGGCAACGCCAGCTGCTTGGTCGCTTCTGACTTCCAGAATATGGGCGTTTTGCGTCCGGTTAAGGCCGATTGGCCGGTAGCGGTGGTGTTCTTCATCGCTGCCCTTGACGGCAAATGGGTCGTAGACCGTGTCCTGGTAGTGAGAACCCAGGATGTATTCGATGTCTTCTTTACTGATCTTCTTTTCCGCCCGGCGGATAAATGGCAGGTCAGGGTCTTCCGGGTCCTGGTCGATACTTGGGTTCAAGATCTTTTGCCCATACCAGACACGGGAAGTGTTGTAGTGGCGGTCCTGCTCGGTAAAGGTGCCGAAGATGTGGCGGAAGTTCCAGCCTTCCAGGTCAGGGTTGAGCTTGTTTTTGGCAACAAAGTCCTGGATCCCTGCACTCCACATGAAGTCATCACTAGTAAAGTCAACTTCCTGGATGGAGACCCGGTTGGCGGCGATGGCGTATGCATCGTCGGGGATTCTTTGGGCGACCCAGTGGTGGCCGGTCACGATTTCCATGTACCAGATTTCATCCTTGTCAGAAAAAAGAACGGAGTTGCCGGCAGCTGACCCGTACTTGGCAATCAAGGCGCCCAGGCGCTTGACCCCGCCTCTGGCAGAATCGATGTAAGGCAAGACGACATTGACCATGCAATCTTCGTCTAAACCGTCAGCAACGAGCGGGTCAAAGGCCAGAGTGCGTTCATTGCCGTAGGTTGACTCAGTAGCCGACATGGCCACATTCTTTTCGTTAATGCCGCTTTCTTCATAGTAGCCGTACTTCTTGTAGTCGACATTAGGCACAGTCGGGTAGCGGTAGGCGTCTTCCGGCAAGTCCATTTCGAACTTGTTCAGCCAGGACTTGATCTTGCGCCCCTTTTCCCCGTGAACTGCCGGGTTAACGACAAACTTTTGCTGGTTTAAGGGAGAAAAGGTATCGTCATTGCGGGCAATCAAGTTATTGCCATCCATGGCTGCTTTTTTGCCGACTAAAATCGAAGTACATGCATCATCTTTCATTTTTCTTTTAACCTTCTAATCTAACTTTGCTCTTCTTTTTTTAAATTACAGCAGGTCGTGGAAGAGGCCGACGGCGTAGTTGGCCGCGTCAAAGTCGGCCAAGTCTTCTGCCTTTTCGCCCAGGCCAACCAATTTGACTGGCAGCTTCATTTCGTGGCGGATGGACAGGACCACCCCACCCTTGGAAGACCCGTCCAGCTTGGTCAAAACTAAACCAGACAGCTTGGTCGTCTTGTCAAAGTCCTTGGCCTGCAGGAGGGCGTTTTGGCCAGTTGACCCATCCAGAACCAGGAGGGTTTCAGCTGGCTGGTCTGGCAGGCGCTTCTTGATGGTCCGCTGGATTTTTTCCAATTCGTTCATCAAGTTGACCTTGTTTTGCAAACGGCCAGCCGTGTCAACCAGGAGGTAGTCAGCTTCTTCCGCAATCGCCCGCTCTAAGCCGTCGTAGACCACGGCAGCCGGGTCAGCCTTGTCCGGGCCAGTTACGACCGGAACCCCGGTCCGCTTGCCCCATTCAACCAGCTGCTCAACCGCGCCGGCTCTGAAAGTGTCGGCAGCGACTAACAGGACCTTCTTGCCCTGGTCGTGGAAACGCTTGGCCAATTTGCCGACCGTAGTGGTCTTGCCGGCCCCGTTGACACCGACGAAGAGGTAGACATTTGGCTTGGCGTTGGGATCGTAGGCCAGCTTTTCGTTTTCGCTGTTGGCATTTTCGTCATAGACTTCCACCAGCTTTTGCACGATGACCCGCTTTAAGTCATCCCGGCTCTTGGCCTTTTGCAGCTTGGCCTCTTCTCTGAGCTGGTCAGTCAGTTCTTCACTGGTCTCATAGCCAACGTCAGATTCAATTAGCAATTCTTCCAAGTCGTCAAAGAAGTCTTCGTCAACCGTTCTGAATTTGGCCAAAAAGGCATTGAGGCGGGCACCAAAGCCCTTGTTGGACTTCTCCAGCCCCTTTTCATAGAGCTCGGTTGCCTTTTCTTCTGTACTTTCTTCCGCTGGTTCAGTGGTCTCTTCTTCAGCTTCAGTCTTTTCTTCTGCTTCTTCAGTAGTTTCAGTTTCTTCTACTGCTTCTTCCGCAGTTTCAGTAGTTTCTGTCTTTTCTTCCTCTACTGCTTCAGCCTTTTCTGCTACCGCTTCTTCAGAAGTTTCAGTAGTCTCTGCAACTGCCTCATTTTCTGTCTCAGCATTTTCTTCTGCGGCTTCTTCCTGGTCAGCCTTGACTTCTTCTGGCTTTTCTTCGTCTTTTTGGCCGAACAGGCTCTTTTTGATTCGATCAAATAATCCCACGGTTATACCTCATCTTTTAAATCTTTCAAGGAGACCGACAAAATCTGGGATACCCCGGATTCCTGCATGACCACCCCGTAGAGCTGGTCAGCTTGTTCCATGGTCCCTCGCCGGTGCGTAATCACGATAAACTGGGTCTGGCTGTCATACTGGCGCAGGAAACGGGCAAAACGGACGACATTGGCATCATCCAGGGCCGCTTCCACTTCATCCAGCACGCAGAATGGCACTGGGTTGACTTCCAGCATGGCAAAAAGCAAGGTGATCGCCGTCAGCGACCGCTCCCCGCCGGACAAAAGGCTCAAGCGCTGCAATTTTTTGCCAGGCGGCTGGGCGATGATTTCCACCCCGCTCTCCAGCAAATCGTCCGGATCCGTCAAGGTCAAGCGGGCATTGCCCCCGCCAAAGACCACCGGGAAAAGGCGGCTGAAGGAAGCCGAAATCTGCTGGAAGGTCTGGCTGAAGCGGTCCTTAACTTCCTGGTCCAGTTCATCCATCGACTGCTGTAGGTTGCTTCTTGCTTCCAGCAAGTCGTTTTGCTGCCCATTCAAGAAGTCATAGCGGTCCTTGACTTCCTTATACTCGTCAATCGCCCCCAAGTTGACCGGGCCAATATCTTCCAAAGACATCCGGTGCAGCTTGACGCTGCGGCGCAGATTCTGCTGGTTTTCTTCCGTATTTTCCAGCTTGGCCTGGGAAAGCGCGGCTTCATAAGTCAAGGAGTAGTCTTCTCTTAAACTGTCCAGGTGCTGCTTGAGCTCACCTTTAACCGTGGCCAGCTTGACTGAGAACTCTTCTTGCTCGCTGGCCGCGTCTTTTCTTAAGTCATAGTTTCTGGTCGCCACGGCTTCCAGCTGATTGATCTGCCCGTTTAGCTGGCCCAAGAGTTGGCTGGCTGCATCCAGATCTGCCTGCTTGTCCTTTTGCTCAGCCAGTAGCCGGTCTTTCTCCAAGCCCAGCTCCTCTTTCTTGCTGGCTGACATTTGACTGGAACTGTCCAAAGCAGCCAGTTTTTCTTCCAGCTGCGCTATCTGCTTCTGGCTGGCTGCCTTTTGCCGGCCGCGCTCAGCTTTTCTGGCCTGCAGGTTTTCTTGCTTGTTGGCCAAAACTGCCAATTGCGGGTCAAGTTCAGCTAATTTTTCTTGCACGCCCTGGTTTAAGTCAGTGTAATTCTGAATAGTCTCTTGCAGACTGGCCAAGTCTTGTTTTTGCTGGTCGGCTAAAGCGGCCAGCTCTTCTTTCTTGGCCTTTTGGGCCTTTTCTTTATCAGTCAAATCTGCCAGGTAGGCAGCTTGTTCAGCCTGCTGGGCCTGGTAGAGCTGAACGGCGCTTTCCAGGCGCTTGACTTCTTTTTCCTGGCTTTGGAAGGTCAAGACTGCCGCGCTCAAGTCCTGCTGCAGGCTTTGCAAATCCCGGCTGATTTGATCCCGGGTCTCCTGCTTGTCTTTGACTTGCTTGTCTAAGCCGGCCAGCTTTTCTTCTTTGATATGGAACTGTCCTTCTAATTCCTCCAGCATGGCTGTCGTCTTGTTGATTTCAGCCGTTGTCTGCAGGGGAGAATTATTCCGCTGGTTGCGGGCACCGCCAGTCATGGCCCCGCCGGGACTGATAACATCCCCGTCCAGGGTAACGACCCGGTAGTGGCCGATCTGCCTTGAAACAGCCAGGGCCGTATCCATATTGTCAACGATAATGATGCTGCCCAGCAGGTACTGGATAGCTTCTGAAATGTCAGTATCGCCTTTAGCCTCAACCAATTCGCTGGCCAGGCCTTGGAAGCCGGCAAAGCGTTCCAGGGCCTGCCGGGTTGAAGCGGGAATTGCCCGGTATCTTAAAGCGTCCAAGGGCAAAAAAGTTGCCCGGCCCAGTCTTCTGACCTTCAACTGCTGGATGGCATCTTTAGCCGCCATCCGGTCTTTAGCTACCAGGCTTTGAACGCTGCCGCCAAGGGCAGTCGTCATGGCTGCTTCCAGGTCAGCCGGGAAGGTTAAAAGCTCCCCAACTGCCCCGATAATGCCCGGGAAGCGGTCTGGCTGGTTTAAAACCTGTTTGACCCCGGCATAGTAGCCGTCATGCCGCTTCTGGATATTGACCAGGGCATCCCGGCGGGCAGTTAGGCGCTGGAGGTTGGTCAAATCTGCCTGCAGCTGCTTTTGGGCAACCTGCTGGTCGGCAGCTAATTTCCCTAATTGATCGCTGGCTTCCTTTAATTCCGCCTGCAGCTGGTCATTTTCTGTCCGCAGCTTTTGCCCTTTCGACCGCAAGCCTTCCAGTTCTTCCTGGCTCTTGGCCAATTGGCCGGAGGCATCTTCATAGCGCTGGTCCTTGCTCTCTTTGGCCCGCTTAATTTCCCCTTCCAGGTAGACCAGCTGGTTGTTGGCACTGGTTTGGTCCTGCAGAGTCTGAATGTATTGCGAGCGCAGGTCTTCAACTTTCAATTTGAGGCTGGCCGGGTCTTCTTTCAGCTGGTCAGCCAACTTCTGCCTTTTTTCTTTCAACTGATCCAATTGCCCGGCATATTCAGCTTCCTGGTCAGCCAATTTGGCGATTTCCGCATCCGTAGCCGCCAGATTTTCCTTTAAGTCAGCCAGCTGTCTCTGGTATTCCAGCCTGGTCGCCTGGTCAAACTGCCGGGACTGCTGGGAAACCTGCAAGGAAGTGTTGATTTCTGAGAGCCGGTTGGTCAACTTAAGGACTTCTGCTTGCACCTGATCCCGCTTTTGGCTTTCCAGCTGGAATTCTTCTCTTTTAGCCGCCAGCTTGGCCTGGGACTGCTTGACTTCCGCGTCCAGCCGGCTTAAAAGTTCCTGGCTCTTGGCCAGTTTCTTGGAGACTTCCTTTTCTTCCTGGTCCAAGTCGGCGATTTCAAAGGCCAGCAGGGTCTTCAAGTCCTCATCAAGACCGGCTTTTTGGAATTGGTATTCCTGGGCCAAAGAGCTCTGTTCATGCAAAGGCTCCAGCCGCTTCTCCAGTTCATTGACCAGGTCGTTGATCCGGATCAAGTTATCATTGGTCGTCTCCAGCTGCCCTTGAGCCTGCTGCTTTTGCTGCTTAAAGTGGAGCACCCCGGCTGCTTCTTCGAAAATTCCCCGTCTTTCCCGGGCCTGGGAATTGAGGATCTGGTCCACCCGCCCCTGGGAAATAATAGCCAGGCTGTTTTGGGAAATGCCGGAGTCCAGAAAGAGAGCCCGGACATCCCGCAGACGGGCAGGCTGCTGGTTAATCAAGTATTCATTGTCGCCGGACTTTAAGATCCGCCTGGTAATTGTGACTTGATCAGCTGGAAAGTCCAGTTCCTTGTCCCGGTTGTCGAAGACCATGGTAACCTCGGCCCGGTTTAAGGGCTTGCGGAACTGACTCCCGGCAAAAATCACGTCTTTCATGTTGCGGCCACGCAGGGACTTAGCACTGCCTTCTCCCATGACCCAGCGAATGGCTTCCGTAATGTTGCTCTTGCCTGACCCGTTAGGACCGACAATACCGGTAATCCCTTTGGTAAAGTCGATCACCGTCTTGTCAGCAAAAGACTTGAAGCCTTCCAAAATCAAACTAGTTAAAGGCACTATTTTCCTCCATTCAAGTGCTCCAAGGCATGGCTGGCCGCGTCCTGCTCAGCCTTCTTCTTGTTGCGTCCTTCCCCGCTCGCCAGCTTCTTGCCGTCGACCAGGACTTCAACTTCAAAGTGGGGCGGCTGCTGGCTCTCATTCAACACCCGGTATTCGATATTCACGCTGCCGTTTTGCTGCAAAAGTTCCTGCAGGTCCGTCTTAAAGTCCCGGGACGGGGTAAAGTAGCCAGACGCGATTAAAGGATAAACGGTCTGGCTAAGGAACTTTTCGACAGCTTCAATCCCCTGGTCTAAGAACAAGGCACCATTGAAGGCTTCGAAGACGTCTTCCAAAAGGGCCTTGCGCTTGCGGCCGCCAGCTTTTTCCTCGCCGACGCCCAGGTTGATTTCTTCTTTAAAGCCGCAGTCCAGGGCCACTTTTGAGAAGCCTTCAGTGCGGACGATATTTGATCTCAGTCTGGTCAGTTCCCCTTCATTTAAGTGCTGGAAGTGGCGGTAAAGGTAGTCAGAGACTGTGAATTCCAATACCGCGTCCCCCAGAAATTCCAACTTTTCGTAATTCCCCAAAGTTTTGCCGGGATTTTCATTGACATAGGAGGAATGGGTAAAGGCTTCCTCCAGCAAACGGGCATCCTTGAAGCGGATCCCGTATTTTTCATCCAGCATTTTTACCAGACCTTTGATCTCGGT
>SFHY01000042.1 GCA_004556255.1 Lactobacillus delbrueckii | reverse complement strand
GTCTGCTATTTTTGTACTTTAACTGTTTTTCTTGCTACAATTGAACTGATTTTTAAAGAGATTGGTGGCAGGCAAAAAATGTACAAAGTAGTCAAGAAAGAAACTATCAAGGCGGACCGCTTCACGGTCATTCAGGAGAAGGTGGCCAAGGACGGGCAAATCGCCCCATATTCCTACGTTACGATCGGCTTCGGGATTTCCATCATCCCCTTCGTTGATGATGACCATGTCTTGCTCTTAAAGGAATACCGGCATCCCGTTGGCAGCTGGCAATATGAATTCCCTAGCGGCGGCATTGATGAGGGAGAAGAGCCCAGCCAGGCAGCCAGAAGAGAGCTGCTGGAAGAAACTGGCTATGAAGCCAGCCAGTTGACAGAGCTGGGTTTCACCTACCCTTCTTTTGGTTCAACCAATGAGAAGATCACCCTTTTTGCCTGCCGGGCCAAAAAGGTGGCCCAGCCTAAAAGAGAAATTTTAGAAGAAATAAAAATGGAGATCGTCTCTGTCGACCAGCTTGAAGATTTGATCGTCAAGGGCGAATTTGCCCACGGAGCTGGCCAGGCCGCCTGGCTCAAGTGGCGGCTGCTTAATGAGAGAAGATAAGAAAGAAGAAGCAAAAAGGTCAAGTGCGAAGTCACTTGGCCTTTTTTCCTCACAAAAGCAACAAATCTTTTCTGGTCTTGGTAAAGGGGTGGAAACCGTCTTCATCAAGACACCCGCAGTCCTCAATTCTAACGCCGCCAACACCCGGCAAATAGATCCCCGGCTCAATGGAAAAGCACATCCCTGCTTCCAGCTTCTGCTCGCTTCCCGGCTCCAGATTCACCGGCTCATGGACCTGCATCCCAATCCCGTGACCCAAGCGGTGGGTAAAGTACTGCCCATAACCCGCTTCTTCGATAACCCCGCGGGCCACCTGGTCCAGCTCACCTGCCGTCATCCCTGGCCTGGCCGCCTTAGCCGCCGTTTCCTGGGCTAGCCGGACTGTCTCATAGATTTCCCGCTTTGCCGGGCTGATTTCACCCAGGGCTACCGTCCGGCTGACATCTGAAGCATAGCCGTCCTTCATGATCCCCAAGTCAAAAATCACCATGTCCCCGGCTTGAACTCCCTTTTGGCTGGGCAGGCCGCTGACACTGGCCGCGCTTTCCCCGGCCTGGACAATCAGTGGAAAGCTCAAGTCTCCCATCCCTTTTTTCTTCAGCTGGTAGTCCAGTTCAAGGGCCAGCTCGCTTTCGCTCATCCCCTGCCCCGCTTTTAAAAGGGTAAAAGCCACTTCCAGGGCCTGGTCGGCCTGCCTGCCAGCCGCCTGCAGCTTTTCAATTTCCGCCGGCGACTTGATCATCCGCTGTCTGGCCAGCCAGGAAGAAATGTCTGCTTCTAAATTTGCTTCCGGGAAAACTGCCTTAATCGCCCGGTAGTGGCTGAGAGTCACCGCTCGCGCTTCCATGGCCCAAAATCCTTTTGGCCAGGCGGTCATTCTCTCTTTTGCCTTCTCCCAAGGATTCTCCCCATCTTGGTAAAAGCAGGCCCGGTCCGCCCAAGCAGTCTGCTTGACTTCTCCTTCATTGATCGCCGGAGCCAGCAAAAGGGCCTGGCCTGTTCTGGATACCAGCAGGGCAAAGACCCGCTCCTCCGTCCAGCTGCTGTAGCCCGTCAGGTAGGCAATGTCCACTGGATCGGCCACATAGGCCAGGTCAATGCCTTTTTCATCCAAGTAGGACGTTAAGGCTGCCAAATGCTCTTCCCAGGTTAATTTTCTTTCTTCTTTCATGCTTTTTCACTCCCAAGAAAGTGTTCTTGTTTTATTTTTATATTTCTTTCCTTTTTCTAGTTTTTTTTAACGAAGCGTCTAGGCAAAGCCCTTTGATCATTATATAATTTCTATCAAATCAAAAACATTCTATTGATCTATTTTTGGATTTTGGAATATTGCCGCGGAGATCTTTTCCGCGGCTTTTTTGCTTTTTCCTAACAGCCTTTTTCTATCAATTGTGCTAAGAAATAAATCAATTAAAATGATATAATATTTTATATAGAAACAAGTAAGCGCTTTTACAGAAAGAAGAAAACTATGAACAAGCAGAAACTGCGGCTGTCCATCAGCCTTTACCTCAACTACGTCGCCCATGGCTTCGGCCTCTTGATCCTCTCCCAGAACATGACCGCCCTGGGCAAGAGCTGGTCGGTCCCCTTGAAGCTGGTGTCCTTCGTCATCTCCGGCGTAGGGATCGGCCGACTTTTGGCCTACCTGATCACCGGCTACCTGGCCGACAAGATCAGCCGGAAGTTCTTCGTTTACCTGGGCATGGCCTGCTATTTGACTTTCGCCCTGGGCATCCCCTTCTCCAAAAACGTCTACCTGGCTTACGTCCTGGCCATCTTAGCCGGGATCGCCAACTCCGCCCTGGACGCCGGGACCTACACGACTTTTGCTGAAATGGGGCAAAAGGGCAGCCGGGGGAACATCTTGATCAAGGCCGCCGCCTCCTTAGGCGAATTCATCCTGCCCCTTTTGGTGTCCAGCCTCCACCACCACCAGCTCTGGTACGGCTACAGCTTCATGGCTATGGCTGGAATCATAATCATTAACGCTATCCTCCTGGCTCCCTTGAAGTTCCCGCAAGCTGGCCAAAAGGTGACAGAAACAGGACAAAAGGCGGCCAAGAGCCAGAAGAGCTGGCTGACCACGGTCTGCTTTGCCCTCTACGGCTACGCTTCCATGGCCCTCATGATCTGGTTCACCCAGTGGATCACCCTTTTCGGGCAAAAGCAGGGCTTCTCCACTGCCACCAGCCACCTCTTTCTTTCCTTGTATAGCGTTGGCTCCATCATCGGGGTCTTCATCCTCTTTGGCCTGCTCAGCCGGGAAGTCTCCCCTTACGCCATTCTTATGGTCATGAACGTCTTAGCTACTTTGATGGTCCTTTTGCTTTTAGTCAGCCATTCCGCCTTCTTGTCTGAGTTTGCCTCCTTCATGTTTGGCCTGACGGCGGCCAGCGGGATCATGCAGACGGGCCTCAACGCCTTCATGGAATTCTTCCCTGACAAAAAGGGCCTGGCGACCGGGATCTTCTACTTCTTCGGGGCAGCTGCTTCCTTTACTGTTCCAATCATCACTGGTGTCCTGTCGGACATCGACATCCGCTTGGCCTTTGGCGGGGACCTAGCTGTCGGCATTTTAGCCTGCCTCTTGGTTACCGTTATTTCTATCGCGTGCGGTAAAAGAAAAATCAGCAACTAAACATTAGTAAGTAAGTTAATATACTTTTTTAAGAACTTCCCTTGCTTGATTTTTTTTATCAGCCCTTGCCAGAAACAATCAGTGTTATAATTTTTACGAAAGAACTATTAATTTAAGCTGATAATCAAGCACTTGATTATCGTTCAATCAGTTAAGGAAGAACTATGGCAGAAGCCCTTTACCAAATTACCGACCAAGAACGCGCCCGATATGAGAAAACACCCCTGCCGCTTTTAGTTATGCAGGTCATCGACGGGGAGTACCATGTCTTGTTGGTTTCTGACGAATACTGCAAGATGGTGGGCTCTGACCGGGAGTCCATGCTGGAATATCTCAACCACCACAGCTTTGGCCGGGTCCACCCGGCCGACATTGTCCGCCTGGCAACTTTTTCAGCTTCAGCCATCAAGTACCGGGAATGTCACTTGACCTACCGCCTATCCATCAAGGGCGAATACCACACCCTTTTTGCCCACTCAAAGCGGATCAAGACTGAGGACGGCACAAGCCTTTTGCTGGTTACCTACTTTGACCTGGGCAATGACCAGAGCCAGCAGAGCAAGGAGCAAAGTGAATCCCCCGACATGGACCTGCTGACGGGCATGCCCAATGTCAGCTACTTCAGCAAGTTCGGGGATGACTTTTTAAGAAAGCTCTTAAAGCAGACCGGGCAAGTTGACGTCATCTACTTCGACATTTCTTCCCTGCACTCTTACAACGACCACTTTGGCTTCTTGCAAGGGAACCAGCTTATCGAGAAGTGCGGGGAAATCATCCGGGCCAGCTTCCAGGAAGGACTGACCCTGCGCTATGTCGACGACTCCTTCTTGACCATCACTGCTCCCAGCCAGCTCAAGAAGCTGCTACCGGAGATCCAGAAGAAAGTCGCGGATTTTTCCGCTGACAAGGTCACGACCGTCAGAGCCGGCGTCTACCAGGTCAAGGAAATGGAAGCAGCCACCAGCGCCGTCGACAAGGCCTACCTGGCCCTGCGCTACATGGGCGATGACCGGCACAAGGTTTACCAGGTCTACAATACCTCTGTCAAGAAGCGCTTTGAGCTGCGGGACTACTTGATGGGCCACTTTGAAGAAGCCCTCAGCCTAAACTGGCTCAAGGTCTACTACCAGCCGATTTTCAACCTCTATTCTAAGAAAATCTGCAACTTTGAAGCTGTCTCCCGCTGGCAGGAACCAGGCAAGCCAGCTTTAAAGGCCAGCCGCTTTATCCCGGTTCTGGAAAGAAGCGGCTTGGTCTACCAGCTGGACCTCCATGTCTTAGACCATGTCTGCCAGCTGCTGAACCAAAGACGGGCCGACAACCTGCCAACCGTTCCGGTCTCCATCAACCTCTCGCCTAGCGACTTCAACATCGACAGTTTCATCGACCAAGTTCTCGGGATCACCCAGAAATACCAGATCCCCCATAACATGATCCAGTTTGACCTGATGGCCCAGCCAGTGACCATTGACCAGCAGCTTTTGCAGGACGCGGCGGCCGGCCTGCAAAAGCTAGGCTTCGGGATCTGCCTGGACCGCTATGGCGGGGAAAACAACGACTTATCAACGGAAACCCTGCTGGAATACAATTTCGACTATCTTAAAGTCGACGTCCGCAGCTTCAATACCAACCGACAAAGAGCCAAGATCATCCTGGCTTCCGTCATCAACATGTCCCGCCTGCTTAAGATCGTCCCGGTCGTCAAGGGGGTTGAGGACCAGGCCATGCTCAACTTCATCCGGTCCTTAGGAATTATGCTGTCTCAGGGGCGGCTTTTGGCTAAAGAAATGCCAGAAGAAGAACTGAGCCAGGAAAGAGATAACTTTGAAAGCGTTGAAGAAAGAGACCTTTTCTCTGGCATCAGCCACATCAACGTCCTGGATCCCTACTTGGAAACCAGGGATCAGCTGGACAACAACTTTGAGAATCCCCGGCCTAATTCCATCTTCATCGTCCAAAGCCAGCAGGCCAAGCTGGTCTACTGCAACAGTGCCTTCCGCTCCTGGACCGGCCGCTTGGGCTACGCTGATACGGAGGCTTTTGTCAAGAACTGCAACGGGGCGGCGGCTGGCAACTACAGCCGTTTTTGGACCGCTATTGACCAATGCAAGCAGGTCAAAGAGATCTCCCAGTTTGACTGGATTACTGACCAGGAACAGTTTAAAGTCCGCCTGCAGCTGATCTCCAAGACCGACAACCTGACTGCCTTCCTCTCAGATGGCTACAAGGTCAAGAACCGGACCCCGCAAACGGACTACCAGCACTTGATCAAGGAGAATCGGGGTCTGGACCCTGAGAAGGTTCGCCTGGCCCTCTTGGAAAACAGCAATGTCGGCCTCTTCTGGAAGAATGGTCAGCTGGAATACCTGGGGGCCAACCAGCGCTTTTTGGACTACTTCGGCTTGAAGCTCAAGGATATCTTGGGCCAGCTTTGCTGCCCGCATCCAAATAACGATCATGATGATCTGCAGAAAATCATGGACCAGGAAAAGCAGCTCTTAAAGGACGGGGGAGCCTTAAACGACTACCTGACCCTCAGTGTCAACGACAACCACCGGACCTTCCACTACTATCTCTCGCCAATTTACGACGATAACACCATCTGCGGCCTCCTGGGCTTTATCATGGATGTTACCAGCCAGATGGACGAGTTGAACCAGCTGCAGGTTGAAGCGGCCCGGGATCCTTTGACCACCTTGAAGAACCGGCGCAGTTTTGACCGGGACTTCGGCTACTTGACACAAAGAGACATTTCGGTCATGATGATCGACATTGACTACTTCAAGACTTTTAACGACAAGTTCGGCCACCTGTACGGGGACGCGGTCTTGAAGAAGATCAGCGAGGCCCTCCTGCACGTTTACGGGATCGGTCACTGTTACCGCTACGGGGGGGACGAGTTCTTGGTCATTGAGGACTTTGAATCCAAGGACCGGCTGCGCAGGAATGACCAAAAGGTTCGGGAATACTTGAAACAGGTCAAGATTCTGGACTTGAAGTTTGACATCCATATTTCTGCCGGCTATGTCTATGGCCAGGCCCAGACCCCAGACGAGGTCTACGAGATGATCCGGGAAGCCGACCGCATGCTCTACCAGAGCAAGGACAATGGCCGCAACCAGATCAGCGGCGGGCCTTCGCTCTATAATTAGCCATCAGTGCTTTTATTTAGCTTAATGAAGAGCAAAAATCCACCCTCGCGGGTGGATTTTTTGTTCTTTATTCTTTTACTTTAGTTCTGTTCTATATCTGGCATTTTCTACCGCAGCCGGCGCTGGAACTGCTTTTCGATGCCGGCCTTAAAGACCAGGCTGTAGCCCAAGACTGCCCCGACGGCGGCCTGCAGGCATTCAAAAGGAAACTTGACCAAAGAAATAGCCGGGGTAGCGTAAACGAAGGCCCGGCCCAGGGTGTAGCCAGTCACCATCACGGTCGCGCCTAAAAGAATGCCCAAGATGACCTTCTTTTGCTCGCCGGCAAACTTGTGGGCAAAGTAAGAGATGATCAAGGCTTCAAAGCCGTGGGAGAAGAGGCTGACGAACATGGGCGCCGGATAGAAAAGGAAGTCGCCCAGGAAGGCCCCCACCCCGCCGACCACAAAGGCTTCTGACGGCGAAAGCAGGAGTGCTGCCGCCACGATGACCACATCGTTGAAGTAGAGGTGGCCGCCCGGGACAGGGATGCTGAATGAAGATAAAGCAACGTTCATCGCCATCAAGACGGCGACGACGGCGGTTCTTTTTACTGACCATGATTTTTGCATGTGATTTCCCTCCAGCTTGTAACTTTGCCTTCTATTTTAGCACTTTTTCAGTATTTTTTAAGGCTTTTTTCTTACAAAAAAGAAGAAATAAAAAGCCAAGGCGATGGCCTTAGCTTAGTTAATTTAAGACATGGATTCTTGATTTTTAATGGCAGTATTTTTTATAAGATTGGCTTTCTTCTCATGGCCACGGTCTTGATGTTCAAGAGGTCCTTGGCGGTGATATTGTGAGAAACTGAGTTAGCCCCGTATGAGCCGGTCCCCAAGGTCAAAGACGGCATCATGTTGTTGTAGACCCCGCCGATCCCGCCAAGGGCAGCCGGGCTGTTGACCAGAATCCGGCAGGCGGACATGGCGAAGGCAAACTTGCGGATGACCTTGCTGTTTTGGGTGTGGATGCCAGCAGTGTGGCCACGGCCGCCATAGTTCAAGAGGTCGGTGCAGATCTTAAAGGCTTGGGCACCGTTTTCCGCCTTGTAGAGGGTGAAGACCGGAGACAGCTTTTCAGCGGATAATGGGTACTTCGGGCCAACCCCGCTGTATTCAGCGACGATGACTTGGGTGTCGGCAGGCACGGTCACCCCGCACATTTCAGCGATCTTGACCGCGCTCTTGCCGGCCATCGGGCCAGCTACAGTCCCCCGGCGCGGGTCGATAAAGTGTTCTTCAAAGAGCTTGATTTCGTCAGGCTTTAAGAAGTAGCAGTGGCGCTTTAAGAAGGCTTCCTTGACTTGGTCATAGATCTCCTTGTCAACGACGACGGAGTTTTCTGAGGCACAGATCATCCCGTTGTCAAAAGTCTTGGACAAGAGGATGTCGTTTACTGACTGTTCAATGTCGGCCGTCTTTTCGATGTAGGACGGGCCGTTACCTGGTCCTACGCCCAGGGCCGGCTTGCCAGTTGAATATGCGGCCTTGACCATGCCCGGGCCGCCAGTGGCCAGGACCATCTGAACCTTTGGGTTGTTCATCAAAGCAGTCGTGGCCGTGAGGCTTGGGTGTTCGATCCATTGGATCCAGTTTTCCGGCGCCCCAGCGCTAACCGTGGCTTCCTTGATCAACTTGGCCGTTTCCACGCAGCACTTTTGGGCTTGCGGGTGGAAGCCGAAGATGATGGTGTTCTTGCTCTTCATGGCAATCATGGCCTTGAAGATAACCGTGGAAGTCGGGTTGGTGACTGGCGTTACCCCGGCGATGACCCCGATCGGTTCAGCGATCTTCATCAAGCCTTCCTGCTTGTCTTCTTCGATCACCCCGACCGTCTTCATGTCCTTCATGCTTTCCCAGATGGTCCGGGCAGCGTAGGTGTTCTTGGTCACCTTGTCTTCGACCTTGCCCCGGCCAGTTTCGTCAACTGCCATTTGGGCCAGGTAGCGGGCATTGTCTTCACCGACTTTTTCAATGACTTGGCAAAGCTTGTCCACGTCTTCCTGGCTGAAGTCGTCCATTTGGGCTAAGGCTTCATGTGATTTATTAACCAAAATATCGATATTGTGGTAGATTTCGTCTTCAGTTTGAACTGACTTTTCCACTTCTGTGGTGCTTTGCTTAGGCATTCTCTCGTCTCCTGCTTCTTGTTTATTTCTTGTGATATATTTTTCAATTACTACTATAACAGCATTTAGCAAAAAGAAAAGAGGGGGGAATCCCCCTTTTTTAATGACACAAGAAGCCAGATCTTCCTTATATTTTGCCCTATTAGCAATGTAAGCGGTAATCTCTTTTCAATATTGTGAAATAATTATTTTGTTTATCTTTTGAACTTTTACAAAAGATAGCGATTTCTATCACAAAAGTTAAAAGGCGATTTTTAGGCCATTTATCCTGCAAAAGCAGGATTTTGCCTTAAGTATTTTACTTTTTTCACTAAAAAAGACTGGGTGAAAGCGAGTTTAGCTTTTAGCTATTCAGTAACCTTTTCACTTAATCTCTGTGCTTTAACAAT
>SFHY01000041.1 GCA_004556255.1 Lactobacillus delbrueckii | reverse complement strand
CGGAAATTTGGGCTCTAACCTATAGAAAAGTTCCGAATTTCCCTAGGCTAATTCGGCTTAGTACCTATCTGTTAACTCTTACATATAATCAAACACATCAAACACGTTTTTCGCCACTAGTATTATGCTCCTGTAAACGAAAAATCAAACAATGTTTTTTCGCTTACATTCTAGCACTGTTTGTAATTAGTGGCAGAGGGAAATTGATTATTCTTTCAAAAACTCTCACGTTTTTTCATACCTCTTCCACGAGCAATCCACCTTCGCAATGATGATATACTAGTAGTAGAAAACTTGAAAGGAGCTGTTTTGATGCCTGAATTAGAAAAGATAGTCGAACGCCCCTTGATCACCATCACCAACCTGATCTGGAGCTTTAACAAGGAAACCCACCGGGTTCAGCTGCTTTTAGTCAAGCGCAAGGATGAGCCTTTCGCGGACCGCTGGGCCCTGCCGGAAACCCTCCTTCGGGAAAACGAAAGTGCCGACCAGGCTGCCGTGCGCTTGATCAAAGAAAAAATTGGCCTTGACCTGCCGGAATCTTCCACCGAGCAGCTGGCCACCTTTACCTCTCCCCACCGGACGCCCGGCGAGCGGGCCCTGGCCCTAACCTACATGACCTACCTGCCCGCCATGCCTAACCTGCGGCCAGGCTACGGGGCTAGCGATGTTGCCTGGTTCGCCTTTGAAAACTTCGGCCACAAGTATGAGCTCTTTTCCGCTGACAAGGACTTGACCTTTGAATTAGCGGAAAATTCTCACGACCTGGCCTTTGACCATGACGAAATCATCGCCGTGGCCATCCAGCGCATCCGCAACAAGCTGGACTACCAGCCCAGCATCCTGCAGATTCTTGGCCCTGAATTCACCCTCCGCGAAGCCCGCGAGGTCTACGCTCCCTTCTTCCAGACCACAGTCGATGAGATCGACAACTCCAACTTCCGCAAGACCCATGGCTCCCTCTTTACCGAACTGGGCGTGCAGAAGAATTACCACAAGAGCGGGCGGCCGCCAAAGCTCTACTGCCTTAAGGAAACGCAAAACAATATCCTCTGGGGCAAGGCCAACGATAAGCAAGGCTAGTCCTTGCTTTTATTTTTGCAAAAAAGCCACCCTGCCTAAGCAAGGTGGCCTGTAATTCTATAAAAAACTAACTAGGAGATGACATGAATCAACTTTGGCAAAGCAGCCTGCTGCTGATCAACTTAATCGCCTTCGCCCTCTACGGCGTCGACAAGGCTAAAGCCAAAAAGCATGCCTGGCGCATCCCTGAACGGACTCTTTTAGCTTGCGGCCTGCTAGCCCCTGCCGGGTCCGGCCTGGGCATGCTGGCCTTTCACCATAAGGTCCGCAAGGGCTACTTCTATTTAGCAGTCCTTGCCGGCTTTATCCTCTGGGCTGCAATTGGTTACTTTATCTTTAGCCTCAACTAAGGCTCTTAAGCATCTTAAAGGCCGTCTCCGTACTGTGGGCCTTGAGCTGGTAAACGCTGGAGCCTTTGGCCCAGGTGATTACCGTGTTCAAAGAACCTAGGCTTTCGCCAACATCAACCTGCACGCTGGCCTTCGCCGTTGTATATGGCAGGCCGTATTGCTGGTAGAGCGCCAGCAGCTTTTGCGCCGTTGGCAGCGGCTTTTGCCCCTGGACATTGCTTGCCCGGACGACAAAAGACCACTGCCCCTGGTTGAACTGCAGATAAGTCGACCCAGCCGCCCCTTCTTCTGTCCCAGTCACATTGCCGGCAATCTTAACCGCCGGCAGGCCGGTCTTGGGCTCTTGGTAATTGATCAAGCTGCTTGCGTCAGCCACATTCTTGTTTTCCGTTAAAACGGCATATGGCTTTTCACTGGCAATCCGGCTGTCGTTTAAGGCCAGCGGGCTATTTCCGACGCTGTAGTAAACAACATTCTGGCTGCTTGAGCTGGTGTAGCGGATATTCAAGTTGCTGCTGCCCTGGCCTAAGCCGTCAGCCGCCGGCAAAAGCATCCCCGGCAGCTTACCCCTTAATTGACTAGTTAAGGTCCCTATCCGGTTTGCATCTGCCCTTTGGCTGCTGGAAGCCGTGGACTTAGAGCTGGCCTGGCTTGAAGACGATTTTGCCGAACTAACGGCAGAACTGGCCGCGGATTTAGCCGCGGACTTAGAGCTGGCCTTACTTTCCGCCTTCTTCTCGCTCTTAGCCTGGCTGGATTGACTGGACTGACTATTGCTTTGGCCCGCGCAACCGGCAAGCAAGCTGGCTGCCAGCAGAAGCAGGGCCAAATTTTTCCTGTTCTTCTTCATTTTTTACACTCTTTCTTTATCAATAATTATCCTGCTTTCCACCCCTAATTATAGATCTTGCCGGATCTTTTATAAAGAAAGTTCCGTTTTTGTTGGTAAAAAATCGCTTAATTTACCTTCTTTGTCTGAAAAAACTTGCAAAATAATCCTTTCTGGAGTAAAGTTTACGTCAAGCGAGTAAAAGTTTATTTTACTTTTTATTTTTATCCTGTTTTAGGTAAGTTATACTTTTAACAAGAGGAGAGAAAAGATGGAAAATGAAGCACTCTTGATCATTGACTATACCAATGACTTCGTAGATGACAAAGGCGCCTTGACCTGCGGGGCACCGGCCCAGGCCTTGGCTGACCAGATCGTCAGCTTGGCCGACCAGTTTTTGGCCGCCGGCAAGTGGGTTATCCTGCCAACCGACAAGCACTTTAAGGGCAACCCCTACCACCCGGAAACCAAGCTCTTCCCACCCCACAACCTGCCAAATACTTGGGGCCGGGAGTTCTACGGACCCCTGCAAACTTGGTATAATAAACATCAAGACGACGAGCACGTCCTTGTCTTGGACAAGTCACGCTACTCTGCCTTCTGCGCTACCGGCCTGGACCTCTTCTTGCGTGAACGCAAGGTCAGCCGGGTTCACCTGGCCGGGGTCTGCACGGACATCTGCGTCCTGCACACCGCCATGGACGCCTACAACCATGGCTACGACATCACGGTGCACGAAAAGGCAGTTGCCGCTTTAAACGACGCGGGACAAGAATGGGCACTGAACCACTTCAAGTCCTGCCTGGGCGCTGAAGTCGTCGACTAACCTTTACCGTTTAAGTTTTTATTTTTACTTTTAACAGTTATATTTTTGAGAAAGCAGATTTTTACACTATGTCTTTATCACACGCGTTAATTACTGACCTGTACGAATTCTCAATGGCAAACGGCTACTTTGAAACCCTGCCAAGAGATACCGAAGCCGTCTTCGACGTCTTTTACCGGACTGTTCCGGACAACGGCAGCTTCGTCGTCTCCGCCGGCCTGGAACAAGTCGTTGAACAGCTGCGGGGCTTCCACTACACCAAGGAAGACATCGACTACCTAAAGTCCCTCAAGCTCTTCAGCGATGAATTCGTTTCCTACCTGGAAACCATGACCTTCGACTGCGTCGTTTACGCGATTCCAGAAGGCACCCCGGTCTTCCCGCGGGTGCCAATCCTGACGGTCAAGGGGCCTTTGATTCAATGTCAATTGCTGGAAACCTTCGTCCTTAACTTGATCAACCACCAATCCCTGATCGCCACCAAGTCCCGCCGGATCAACCTGGCTGCGGCTGGCCGGCCAGTCATGGAATTCGGTGCCCGCCGGGCCCAAGGTCCGGACGCTTCCGTTCTGGGCGCCAGAGCTGCCGTTATCGGCGGCTGCGGGTCAACCAGCAACGTCTTGTCAGCAGCCAAGTACAACATCCCGGTTGCCGGCACCATGGCCCACGCCTGGGTTCAAAGCTACCCAACTGAACTTGAAGCCTTTGAAAAGTGGGCTGAAGTCTACCCGGACAACGCCCTGCTTTTGGTCGACACTTACGACGTCTTAACTAGCGGCGTGCCTAATGCCATCAAGGTCTTCAAGGAGCTCCGCGCCAAGGGCCACAAGAAGTTCGGCATCCGGATCGACTCCGGTGACATCGCTAAGTTGTCCCGCAAGGCCCGCAAGATGATGGACGACGCCGGCTTCCCGGAAGCAACCATCACTGCATCCAACGCCTTGAACGAAAACGTCATCCACTCCCTTCTCCAAGAAGGCGCTCCGCTTGACAGCTTCGGCGTTGGTGAACAATTGATCACCAGCTCCAGCTCACCGGTTCTGAGCGGGGTCTTCAAGCTGGCCGCTTTGAAGATTGGCGACGGGGAATGGCAGCCAAAGATCAAGCTGTCCAACTCCAAGGAAAAGGTCACCCTGCCTGGTGAAAAGAAGGCTTACCGCCTCTACCACAAGGGGACCAAGAACGCCTTCGCGGACGTCATCGCCCTGGCTGATGAAAGCTTGCCAGAAGAATTTGTCGGCATTAACATGGACCCAATGATGACTGAAACTGAAGCCAACTTGAAGGACTTCGACGCCGTCCTCTTGACCCAGGTCGTTGTCGGCCCAAAGGCCAAGTCCATCGAAACCGACACCTTCAAGATTCAAAAGCACATGTACGAAAAGCTGGCTGAACTGCCAGAAGAAACCCAAAGACTGCTTAACCCGGACCGCTACCCGGTCTACCTGACTCCTGCCCTGGCTGACCTGCAAGCCAAGATGATCAAGGACCACAAGCTTAAGTAAGTCACCGCTTTAATTGCATAAGCAAAAAACGAAGTTGCTCAAGTAGAGCAGCTTCGTTTTCTTTTGCCTGCTATTTTATTGTTCAGCCAGTTCTTCTTCCAATTGTGACGTACACATCGGGCAGCGGCTGGCTTCGATGTCGATCTCGCTCTTACAGTAAGGGCAGACCTTGGTCGTTGCTTCTTCTTCAACCTCTTCTTCCTTCTTGATCAAGGACCCGGCCCGGTTGAAGGCCTTGACGATCAAGAACAGGACAAAGGCCATCATCAAGAAGTTGATGACCGCGGTCAAGAACTTCCCGTAAGCCAGGGTTACCCCGGCAAATTTTAGTGAGAACTGGTCAAAATTCATCCCACCGACCAGACCTAAAAGCGGACTGATGATGTCGCTGACCAGGGACTTGACGATGGTGGTGAAGGCACCGCCGATGATGATACCAACGGCCATGTCCATCACGTTGCCCTTAGAGATGAAGGCCTTGAACTCCCCGAAGAAGCCCTTAGTAGATTCGACAGCCTGCTGGCCGTCTGGCAGATTAATTCGCTTTGGCATAGGATACTCCCAAATATAATTTATCGCTTATATAAATTAACTAATCAATTATATCATTCTAAAGGAAAAATTAAAAAGTTTTTTCTTACTCATAATCTGGCAAAGCCCAGCGGTCGATCGCTTCCGCCACCGCCCCCTGGTCAAAGATCTTCTCCGTAATCTTATCGCAGTCAGCCCGCATTTCCGGGCTGACATTGGCCACCCCGACGCCGGTGCCGGCTGCCTTGATCATGGCCAGGTCATTGAAGCTGTCCCCGATCGCCATGGTTTCATCCAGCTGATAGCCCAGCTCCTGGCACAGTTTCTTCAGGCCCGTCCCCTTGTTCACCTCGGGCGGGTTGAATTCCAGATAGCGGTTGGAGGAAAAGCTCATCTCACTGACTTTTTCAAAATCCGCCAGGTCCTTCCGCAATTTTTTCAAGCGGGGAAAATCAGTATCGACGTAGAGAATCTTGGCAAAACGGGCCCCGCTAGCCCGCAAGGCCGTCAAGTCCCCGCCTGGCAAAGCCGCGAAATCGGCCCGGCCCTTGCAAAAATCGATCTCTTCTTGCGTAAGCTGGTAGCCGTAAACCTGGTCCTCAGTGTAGATATGCATCCCCAGACCTAATTCCTGCCCCCGTTTGAAGATTTCCTCAACCAGGTCCCCGTCCATCCCGGTAAAGGAGATCAAGCGCGGCCCCTTGTTTTCAAAAACCGCCCCGCCGTTGTAACAAATCGTGTACTGGCCGGCCTGGTCTGCCTGGCCCAGTTCTTCTAGCGTCTGCCTTAAAGAGTAAAAGCCGCGCCCTGTAGCGGGCACGAATTTGATGCCCAGTTCCTGGCATTTTTTAATAGCCCGCAGATTTTCCTCTACTACCCGGCTGCCCGGCCCCAGCAAGGTCTCATCTAAGTCGCTGGCAATCAGTTTGATCATCATTTTTCCTCCTTGCTCATCATTTTTCTACCACCATGATAGCGCTTTTAAGAGTGAAAAGAAAACAAAAGTAAAAATGAAAACAAAGAGAAAAAAATAAAAAAGCTGCTTTACGGCAGCTTAATCGGTGATGGTTACCTCACCGGCAATATCCTTGTTAAAGAAGGCCCGGACGTCGTCTAAGTCCATCCCCTGGCCCAGGGCCCACATCAGCTTAGTTACAGCACTTTCACTGGTCATGTCCCGGCCGCTGATCGCCCCTTCCAGCATAGCCGCCCGGCCAACCTCATACTTAGTCAGGTCAGTCCGTTCGTACAAACACTGGCTGCAGGCCACCACAGGTACTCCCCGCTTGATGATCTCTCCGATCGCCTTAACCATGTTCCGCCGCATGTAGTTCATGCCGCCGAGGCCATAGGCTTCGATGACAATCCCCTTGACCCCGCTGTCAACCATGGCAGATAAAACTGCCGGGTCAAAGCCTGGGAAAAGCTTGATCATGGCCACCTGGGTCTCCACCTTGGTATTCAAAGTGCAGATGGCATGCTCGCTAGGCACGTACTCAAAGTCCTTGTGCTTGATGTCGATGCCGTCTGAAGTCACCATAGCCACCGGGTCAACATTGATGCTCTTGAAGGCATCAAAACCAGTCGTCCGGATCTTAACGCAGCGGCAGCCCCGCATGATCTGCCGGTTAAAGGCAATATAGATCCCCGGCTTGCAGGTTGCGGCCGCGGCAAAAGCGACCCGGAGGTTATCCGGTGCATCGCTTAAGATGGCCTGCATGGGCACCTGGCTCCCGGTTAGAACGACGGGCAAGTCAATCCCCTGCAACATAAAGGTGAGCATAGACGCCGTGTAAGCCATGGTGTCAGTCCCGTGGGAGACGACGATACCGTCAAAGCCCCGGCGCAATTTGTAAATCTGTTCGGCGATAAAAGCCCACTCTTCCGGCTGGATGTTGGAAGAGTCCAAAGACAAAATGTCCTTGACCTCGACTTCATAAGGCAAGCCGCCCAAAGTATGGAGCAGTTCCGCCCCCGACTGGCCCGGGATCAAGCCTTCTTCTGAAGCCACGGACGCGATCGTCCCCCCAGTCGACAGCAACAATATTTTCTTATTGGTCATCTTTTTCCTCACATGCTTCCCGATTTTCCTCAGCCAAAAGCTCATACAAACGGTCCAGGTACTTTTCCAGCTGGCTTAGTTCTTGCCGGCTGTAGAGCTGCTCCACCTTTTCCTGCAGCTTGTGCATCCCCTTTTTAGCGCTGGCGCAAATCTGCCGGCCCTCATCCGTCAAGCAGACAATCTTCACCCGCTTGTCGCTTTCCGCCAGGTGGCTTCTGACATAGCCCTTGCCTTCCAAGCGGCCGACAATCCCGGCCATGGTGGCCTGGGCCACTTCAAAGTGGTTTTCCAGCTGCTTTAAAGGCGCCTGCTGGTCCGTGCATTTCTCCAGATAAACCAGGCAGTGAAACTGTGAAAAGGTCAGGCCCAGTTTCTTGAGCTCATAGTTACCCCTTTTGGCCATCAAATCATTGATCTTCTTGACTCTTAACCCTAAATCCATCGTTTCCTCGGCTCCTAATCTACCAACAATACCTAAGAGCCTATTTTACCATTTTTGCCGGTTAAAAGTCCTCTTCCAGCCGCTTGGCCTGGTCCATGATCTCCTGGTAGACCGCCCGCAAGGCCGCCTCATATTCCGGCCGTTGAGCTAAATTCGTTACCTTGTCTAACACCTGCTCTTCCCTTTTCGGGTCAAAGACCGCCTGCCCCTTTTCCCGCTTAACCCGGCCAACTTCCATGACCAGGTCGTATCTTTTAACCAGGGCCTTGACCAGATCTTGATCAGCCTGGTCGATCTGGTCCCGCAGCTTGCTTAAATCCGCCATCGTTTTTTCCTCAAAATTCCCCTATTTTTCCAAGTATTTTTAAAAAAATACCCTTAGTACTTTACGAGATAAAATGAAAGTATTATCATTAATATGAAAAAATTACGATTAGGTTGAGCGTAACACCAAACGCTGAACTTTATCTGTGGTAAATTGTTATTGTTATCAGTGTAATTTTTCACATCACAGAGAACGCGAACCAGCCGGTTCGCGTTTTTTGTTTCTCTGTATCTTTATGTCTTTGTCTTTTAAGCTGTCTTGGTTACGTCCACCCAGGCCGTGTAGTCGGAGTATTTTTCCAGAGCCGGGATGGTCAAGCGGACAGCGCTGTTGCTTGAGCCAGCTGCCGGGTAGACCTCGGCATGGCGCTTGAGGGACTCGTCTAGGTAGACCTTGACGCCTGGCTTAACGGCGAAGGGGCAAACCCCGCCAGGAGCGTGGCCGATATAGTCTTCCACCTGGTCAAAAGGAATCATCTTGGCCTTCTTGTGGAAGGTGGCCTTGTACTTATGGTTGTCGGTCCTGGCTTCCCCCGCCATAACGACTAAGATCGGGGCGTCGTCGATCAAAAAGGACAGGGTCTTGGCGATCTGGTCCGGCTCGGTGTCCAGGGCCTGGGCGGCCAAGGCCACGGTGGCTGAAGACTCAGGAAGTTCAATGATTATCAATGGCTGGCAAGCCCGGGATTCCACCTATTTCAATGGGTGGAGGGATAGGGCTTGCCAGCCTCTTTTTACTTAAATTCGTACAGAGAAAGCTTTTGCTCTGCTTTTCGCCAGTTGCCGTTATGCGTGATCAACCGGCACTGCTGTCCATTGATGTAATTCTTGCCATTGTTTAGCACGTAATTGCCTAAGCCGTCTGTCAGATAAACGTAATATCCGTTCGACTTGAAGCCTTTTACATAGCCCTTGGCATTGTTTCCTATCACACGAACGTAGTCATTTAGCCACAAGCCACGTGTATGCTTCGTATTCTTCTCATTACGCTTGGATGACGTATTTGGCTGCTTTCTGCCTTTTCTTGCAGTTGCCTCGTGAAGCGACCGCTTCTTCTTGCGGAA
>SFHY01000040.1 GCA_004556255.1 Lactobacillus delbrueckii | reverse complement strand
CTACACTCTACACTCTTTTAATCTCTGTATTTTTATCTCTGCAGCTTGGCAACCAGCTTGTTTGGCAAAACGAAGCTCTGGTTGCCCATGGACATTGGCCCCACTTCGCCCTGGTTAAAGACGATAACCACCTGGTTCTTCTTGTTGATGTAGAACTGCTGGTTCTTCTTGATCTGTCTGAAGCCGTCCGGATCGCCATTTTCCTTGAGGAAGTAGCTCTTGTTCTTGTCAGCCTTCATTTCCTGCTTCATCTGTTTAATGATGTTCTGGCTGATAGCCTTTTGGTAGTTGCTGCCGCTCTTAAACAAGTCCCCCAGCTTGACCTGCTTGCCGCTGGCCTTGCTGAAGACGTAGTAGCGGCTGCTTTCCCCGCTGTCAGCTTGGGTTTGCACGGCTGTCAGCTTGACCACGTACCAGTAGCGGCTGTTAGTCACCTGCTTGGTCTTGACCGTCAAAGAACCATAGCCGCCCTTCTGCAGAGATGCCTTGAATTCCTTGGTCAAACGGTCAGTTTCCCGGGCAATTTCCCGGTTGACTGCCTGGCTGCTCTTCTTAGCCTCCTTGGCTGCCGGCCCAGTTACCCCGCTGACGGCAACTTTATCAACAGAAATATCGGCTGAATGCTTGCGGCTTTCATAGTGGTAATCACGGAAGGTCACCAGCTTGAAGTAGTTCCCCACAACTGGCAAGTTCTGCATGGCATTAGCCACCTGCGGACTCGTGTTTGGTAAAGCCACGCTGAAAGCAGCCGCGGCTGCGATCCCTGCCACCAGGCGGACCCATGGCTTGCGCTTAGCGGACAAAGGAACGATCTTCTTTTGCCCCCGGCCGGCTGCCGCCTCCACGATGTACTCAGTCTTGATTCCGCCCATTGCATCCATTAAGTCAGTATTTTTCATAATAAATCCCCTTTAAATAAACTTTTCTTCCTGCAGCTTTTTGCCCAGCTTGCGGCGCATCCGCATCAAGGCTACCTTAACGGCCGATGCGGTCATCCCGTTGGCTGCCGCAATGTCGCTGACAGCGTCCATGTAAAAATACCGCTGAACAAAAATAATTCTTTTTTCTTTTGGCAGGCCTGCCAGAAAATCATTGATGATCTCCGTCAAAGCGCTGCTCTCAATCCCTTCCAGCTCTGCCTGCCCCTGGACCTCACCGGATAACTCTCCAATTTCATCCAGCGAGGTGGTATATTGATCCCCAGCCCGTTTCTGCCGGTTTTGGTCGCGGACCATGTTCAAGGCTCCGTTGCGCGTGACGCGCCCCAGGTAGGCCAAGAGGCTCTGCGGCCGCTTCGGCGGAATCGTGTTCCAGGCTTTCAGCCATGTATCGTTTAGGCACTCCTCAACGTCCTCCTTATCCCGCAAGATGTTGCGGGCAATCGTTGAGCAGTATGCCCCATATTCACTCTGGACTGAAGTGAGCGCAGCTTCGTCTCTGGCGAAGAACTGCTCGATGATTTCAGTTTCTCTCACTGTCTTTTTCCGTCCTTTTACTTTTTGTTTTTCGAGGCCCTCATCTCCTCTACCCTAATAGACACCTAAGGGAGCTGAAAGGTTACACTTTTGCAAAAATTTTTTTAGAAAAAATTTCCACGCAAAAAGGAACCCCTCCGCGGAGTTCCTTTAAGACTTAGTGCCACTTAACTTCTGGCGTGATCTTGGTCATGCCGTGCATGTATGGACGCAAAGCTTCTGGTACAGTAACCGTGCCGTCTTCGTTTTGGTAGTTTTCCAAAATAGCGGCAACCGTCCGGCCAACAGCCAGGCCTGACCCGTTCAAAGTGTGGGTCAGCTTAACCTTGCCGTCTTCATCACGGTAACGGATTTGTGCCCGGCGGGCCTGGAAGTCAGTACAGTTGGAGCAGGATGAGATTTCCCGGTAAGTGTCTTGGGCTGGCATCCAGACTTCCAAGTCGTAAGTCTTGGCACTGGTGAATGATGCATCCCCGGTTGACAAGGCAACAACCCGGTATGGCAGACCAAGCTTTTGCAGCAGGTGTTCAGCGTTGTGTGTCAGGTTTTCCAGTTCCTTCCAGGAGTCTTCTGGCTTAACCACCTTGACCATTTCTACCTTGCGGAATTCGTGCATCCGGATCAAGCCCCGGGTGTCGCGGCCAGCTGAACCAGCTTCACTTCTGAAGGCTGGTGACAAAGCAGTCACGTTGATCGGCAAGTTCTTGCCATCGATGATGTCGCCTCTGAAGTAGTTAACCAAAGGAACTTCAGCAGTTGGAATCAAAGTCAAATTCCGCGGTACTTCTGGGTCGTCGTTTTCAACGATGGTGTAGACGTCTTCAGTAAACTTCGGGAATTGGCCAGTCCCTTGCATTGAGTCATTGTTGACCAAGGATGGGGTGATGACTTCAGTGTAGCCTTCGCTGGTGTTTTCATCCAGGAAGAAGTTGTAAACTGCCCGTTCCAGCAAAGCGCCGGCACCCTTGTAGTAAACGAAGCGGGCTGCGGAAACCTTGCTTGCCGCATCCCAGTCCAGGATGTTCAGGTCAGTGCCCAGGTCCCAGTGAGCCTTTGGCTGGTAGTCAAACTTGGTTGGTTCGCTCCAGCGGCGGACTTCTTCGTTGTAGCTTTCGTCAGGGCCGATTGGGTCTGAGTCAGCTGGGAAGTTTGGCAAACGGAGCAGGATGTATTCTTGCTTTTCCTGCAGTTCGTCAACTTCCTGGTCCAATTTCTTAATCTTGGCGCCGACTTCACGCATGTTGGCGATGGCTTCGCTGGCGTCTGCCTTTTCCCGCTTGGCGGCAGCAATCTTCTTTGAGACTTCGTTTCTTTCTGCCTTCAAGTTTTCAGCTTCGACCATAGCTTCCCGGCGCTTGGCGTCGATAGCTACCAGTTCATCCAATTGCTCAGGCTTGATGCCCCGAGTTGCCAACTTTTCCTTGGCCCAGTCAAGATTCTCGCGAATGACCTTAATATCCAGCATATATAACCTCCGAAAAAATAAAAAAGCCGGTCCGTCCCAGTCTTGGGACGAATCGGCGCACGGTTCGCGGTACCACCCAGTTTCGGCTCAAAGAGCCGCACTCAGTTGGGCGTTAACGGTGCCCGGCCGTGCAATGATTAATTGCCCACACTAATGAAATCTGGAAGCGACCGCCGTCCGCTCTCAGCATACGCGGACTCTCTGTCGGCAGTCTAGGGATTTCGTGTTTGTCTCTATTCTATGCTATTCGCTCCGTTTTAGCAAATAATACTTGGCGGAAAAATCCAAAAAAGGCGGAATTTGCCGGTAATCGACTTCATACATCTGCCGAAAGCCCAGCTTTTGCAATAAATGCTGGGGCCGCAAATTGTTTGCCCGGCAGCCAGCCCAGATTTCCTTAATTTCCGGATCTTTAAAAGCCTCCCCTAAGAGGCAGTTGATGCTTTCAGTCATGTAGCCCTGCCCCTGGTACTTTTTATCCAGTAAAAAGCCCAGCTCCCGGGACTGGCCATCCCGGGGGTACAGCTCCAGCAGGCCAATCGCCTGGCCCTTTTTCAAGCAAATCATGTAGCTGGCCGGCCGCTGCTGGTAGGCCAAGGCCCCTTCTTCAGCTTCTGCCAGATTCCGGTAATGGGCAAAGCCCGCCGTCTCCTGGTAATAGGGATCCTGCCCCCAAGACAAAAGCAGGTCAGCATCTTCTGGCCCGACCGGCCGCAAATATATCCGCTCACTCTCCATCACATCAGCCTCATGATCCAGCGGGCCCCGTAGACCAGGCCCAGGCTGTAGGCCGCGATAGTCCAAGGCTTGCAGAGAACAATAATCCAGAAGTAAGTCCAGGGCTTCATCTCCGTTAGACCCGCCAAAAGGCAGAGGAGGTCATCCGGGGCAACCGGGGCCAGGATGCAGATGGCAAAGAACCAATTGAACTTCTTTTGGTTCTTAGTCCACTTGGTGTACTTCTCCAGGCTCTCTTCTGACACGATGTGCAGGATGAAGGACTTGCCATAGTAGCGGGCCAGGAAGAAGTTGATCAAGGAGCCGATGACGATCCCGATATAGTTGTAGATAAAACCGGGCCCGGCGCCGAAGAAGACGACCCCGGCCAAAAGGGAGACCCCGCCGGGGATAATCGGGATCACGACCTGGATGATCTGGATCAAGACAAAGATGAAGGGGCCGAGGATCTTTTTGTCAGCCAGATAGGCGCTCATCTTGGCCTGGCTGGTAAAAATCCCCAGCTGGTACCAGTAGATGCAGAGGCCAATGATCACGATAGTTGAAATAATGGTCAGCCGGTTGATCAGCTTGCGGCTTTGTTCGTAACTCATGGTCTTTTCCCCCTAAAAACAATTCCAGGATAATTTTAGCAAAAACCCCCCGGCCGCCCCACCAGTTTGCTTCAAGCTTTACCCAAACTTATCCAAGTTCCTTGCAAAAAAAGCTAAAAGACAGGCAGAAATTATTGCTTTGAGTATATAATTAAGTTAGAAGCAAAGATCAGAATTCAAATTAGATCAGAAAGGAAAAATGAGATTATGGTTGTGACTGTTAACAATATCGCGTATGACCTTAAACATGGTCTGAAGACCGACATCTACTATCCCAACGATACCGACTCACAGACAAAAATCCTCATCTTCTGGCACGGTGGCGGCTGGTTCCGGGGGAGCAAGGACGGCGTTAGGGACGTGGCCATCGACCTGGCCAACGCCGGCTTCATGACCTTTGTGCCCGACTACCGGCTGGCTCCGGCCGACCACTTCCCGGCTGCCCACGAGGATGCCCTCAACTTCGCGGCCTGGCTTTTAGCTTCCAACTACACCGACGAAGGCGATGAAAACAATATCGTCCAGATCGGGGCCAGCAGCGGCGGCACCCTGGCTTTGAAGGTGGCCGGCATGTACGGCTTTCCAACCGTCACCTGGTCAGCCCCGGTCGACTTCAGCAGCTGGCTGGCCGACCACCAAGAAGTCAAGCCATCAGTCAATGCTAAAGAAGAACTGGGCTTGACCAAGCAGCAGGCCATCAATGAAGCCTTTTACAAGTACTTCGTCTTGACCTATGCCGGCAGTGAAGACTCTGACCTTTTGGCCGACCTAGATGCCCAGAGCTACGACTACACCAAGTTGGGCCGCCTGCTCATGATCAACTCTGCGGCAGAATTAACCGACTTGGCCGGCGTTACTGACTTTGCCGGCCGCCTGGCCGGCCGCGGTCACCAGGTTGACCTGGAAATCATCCCCGGCCACGGCCACGCCATGGACTACGGCCGGGACTATCTCCGGGAAAGCATGACCTATCTCAACTACGCCCTCAGTCTGAAAACAGGGAGCGAATAACCATGATAAACATTGAAAAATTCATCAAAATCCGCAAGTCACTCAAACTCTCCCAAAATGAGCTCTGCAACGGGATCTGCACCCAGTCAACCCTGAGCAAGTTTGAAAACAACGGGCAGATTCCTTCATTCAAGATCCTCAAGCAGCTCTGCGAGCGGATGAATATCTCTTTATCCGACATCATGCTGACCAGCACGGAAAGCGAAATTGCCCAGAAGCTTTTTTCCGCGGACTTCTGCTTTATCACCTATAACTATGACCAGGTCCGCAAGATCCTCAAGCAGATCAATGAGAAAAAGATCCGCGACAAGCAGGACCTCCTGCACTACAACTACCTGTGCGGGCAGCTGGCCCTGGACGGAGACCACAACGAAGTCTCGGCCCTCTTCTACTTCAACAATATCTTGACGACAGACAACCTCAAGGCCGACAACATCTACCGCCTCTTGGCCCTTAAGGGCTGCAGCCAGGTTTACGCCAGCCAGGACATGGACAAGGCCTCCCATTACTTTGACCAGATCTTGGATCAGATCAAGAAAGTCGAAATCAAGGACAGCCTAAGAGAACTCCAGGTAATGTCTGTTTTGACGGCCGCCGGCGAATTCTATGGGCAAAACGGCCAGTACAAGCACGCTGACAACCTGCTCAACTACGCCTACGAGCTGGCTTCAAGCCACCACGTGGTCTACTTCTTGGCCCGGGTCCTTTACCAACTGGCCTTGGACGACCTGGCCCAAAAGCGGTCCATGAATACCGCCCTGGAGCACTTGCATGACTCCCTGGCCTTCGCCCGCTTGAACAAGAACGAGGTCATCCTCAAAGAAGGCGGCAAGCTCCTTAAAGAACTTGAAGAGAAAGCATAAGAAAACGGTCAATCGCGAGATTGACCGTTTATTTTTTCGCCTTAAATAGTGCCGTAGCCAGTCAGCGGTCGGCATGGGCAGTTGTTAAAGTCGTAAGTCTTTAAGAGTTCCAGTTCCTGGTCACCCTTGATAAAAGCAGTTGCCCCTTCAGACAGCATCAAGTTCATGATTGGCTTCTTTTCTGGGTGGTTAGTGAAAGGCACGATGATGACCGGCTTGTTCTGTGCCCGCAAAAAGCCGATTTCAAAGGCACAGCCGTCATCCAGTTCATCCATGTCGTAAAGAAAGACCCCGCAGTTGGCCATGGACAGGCCGTTGATGTCGTTTTGGTAGGTCTGCTGCTTCCAAAGCAGGCTGCGTTCGTCGCCAAAGCCGACATTCGGGTCTTCAGCCGGGTCGGTTACCTGCTGGTCAAAGGGAAAGTGGACATGTTCAACCGTCGGGTTGGCCGCCAGGTATTCGCGGACCTGCTTGGCCCGGACTTGATGGTGGTCACGGTGAAAAGATGAACCTAAATAAATACGTGCTGTTGCCGTCATGAATCCTCCTAGTGGACGCTTAAATAATCTAACATGAGCCGGAGTCTGGTGTAAGTCATTGCCGCTTTCAGCGTAGGCGCCGTCATTGATGACAATTTCGCGGACATTGTCAGCCAAAGGCTCTAAGTGAAACTGCAGGCCGATCACGTTGCCATTGACCAAAAAGCCCTGGTTGGCCAAGAGGTCACTGGAATAAAGCAGGTGGCTTTCAGCCGGCATTTCAAACATGTCCTGGTGCCAGTGCAGGGCCAGGAGCTTGTCTGACAAACCGGCAATAGCGTCATTTTGCTTGTAGACCGGAGCCCAGCCGACTTCCTTATGGGCTGCCGGGTGCACGCTGCTGCCCAAGCAGATGGCAATTTGCTGGGCTCCCAGGCAGATGCCCAGAATTGGCAGGTGCTGCTTGAGGCAGTCCTTGATCAATTGCCGCTCTTCTTCCAGCCAAGGCAGGTCATCGCCCGGGCTCATCGGCCCGCCCAAAACGACCAGCATGTCAGTTTCATCAGCTTTCGGAAAGATGCCGAAAGTTTCCGGATGGTATACATAGACTTTATTGCCCCGGTCTTCGGCCCAGGCCTTGATGGCCCCTGGCCCCTCATTCGGGGTGTGCTGCAAAACGTTGATCCGCATAATCTCGTCCTTTCAATATTTTAAATATTTTACCATGCTCGCCGGATTTTTTCATTAAACAGGAGATTTTTACCAAAAGCTTTGAAAAAATTGCCGTTAAAATATTCCTTTAAATAATAAAATTATCTCACCCTTTAGCTATACCAAAAATCAGAAAGCGGTTTATACTAGAGAAAGGGATATTTGTGAATCTTACACTAGATTGACGGTAAAAGCCGGTCTGATCAACTTTTAATTCGAAAGGATGAAGAAAACAGCTATGGCAAAATACGAATCAGTGAACCCATATACCAATGAAGTCTTCGCCAGCTACGAAAACCCGACTGACCAGCAGATTGAAGAGTCTCTGGCCTTAGCCCACGCCCTCTACAAGAAGTGGCGGCATGAAGAACCAAGCAGCCGGGCAGCCATTTTGAAGGACATCGCGGCCAAGTTCCAGGAAAAGGAAGAAGAAATGGCCAAGACCATGACCCTGGAAATGGGCAAGAAGCTCAGCGAAGCCAAGGAAGAAGTTGAAATCTGCATTGGCATCCTCAACTACTACGCCGACCACGGCCCGGAGCTTTTAAAGCCGGTCGACCTGCCTAACCCATACGGGCGCGCCTACTACTTAAAGCAGGCCACCGGGGTAATCATGGCCTGCGAACCATGGAACTTCCCTCTTTACCAGGTCATCCGGGTCTTTGCCCCGAACTTTGTCGTCGGCAACCCGATGCTGCTCAAGCACGCCCACAATGTACCAAGCTCTGCTGCCCTGGCGGCCAAGATCGTCAAAAGCGGCGGAGCACCGGAAGGCAGCTTGCTCAACCTCTACCTCAGCTACAGCCAGCTGGACCAGGTCATCGCTGATCCGCGGGTACAAGGGGTCGCCTTGACCGGGTCTGAAAGAGGCGGGGCTTCCGTAGCGGAAAACGCCGGCAAGAACTTGAAGAAGTCCACCATGGAATTAGGCGGCAACGACGCCTTCATCGTCTTGAGCGACGCTGACCCGGCAGTTTTAAAGGCAGCCTTGAGCGATGCCCGCAGCTACAACAATGGCCAGGTCTGCACTTCATCCAAGCGGATGATCGTTTTGGCTGACCGCTATGAAGAAGTCCTGGCAGACATGAAGGAGATTTACTCCAGCCTTAAGTGGGGTGACCCGCTGGAAGACTCCACTACCCTGCCGCCGATGAACTCCCAAGCCGCCAAGGAAAAGCTGGCCAAGCAGGTGGAAGCGGCAGTTGCCGGCGGAGCCAAGGTCTACTACGAGTACCCGGAAATTGACGCTCCGGGCGCCTTCAGCCGGCCAATTATTCTGACCGACATGACTAAGGACAACCCAATGTTTGACCAGGAAATGTTCGGGCCAGTCTGCGTGGTCTACAAGGTTAAAGACGAAGCCGAAGCCATTGCCTTAGCCAACGACTCCAGCTACGGGCTGGGTTCTTCTGTCATCTCCAGTGACATCAAGCACGCTGAAGGAGTCGCCAGCCAGATTGAAACCGGGATGACGGTCATCAACGGCCGCTGGATCACTGACGGCAGTCTGCCATTCGGCGGGGTCAAGAAGTCCGGCTACGGCCGCGAGCTCAGTCCTTTGGGCTTGGACGCCTTCGTCAATGAGCACCTGGTGATCGACTTTACTGACCAAAACAAGCAATAAGCAGATCTAACTCAAATTCTTTCAACTACTCTTATCTTTACTTTTTTCTTTAATCTTTATTACATTACATACTTTTTAGTGTTTCTTTGGTTCAGTATAAATTCTTGTGTAAATAGAAATTAGATAACAAAAAAAGAAGGGTTGTCCCTTACAATGTTAATAACGACAAAAACATGGGGAGCCC
>SFHY01000039.1 GCA_004556255.1 Lactobacillus delbrueckii | reverse complement strand
GTTGACGACCACTCCTTCAACCAAGCCGCTTGGTCTAGTTTCAAGGACTACGGTAAGGAACACGGCCTCAAGCAAGGCAAGGGCGGTTACCAGTACTTTGAATCATCATCTGCTGCTGACTTCACCCCTAACCTGACTCAAGCTGCCCAAGCCGGCTACCAAACCATCTACGGTGTCGGCTACATGCTGACTGACTCAGTTAAAGCCGCATCCAAGAAGTACCCTAAGAAGAACTTCGTTATCATCGACTCTGTCGTAGCTGGCCGCAAGAACGTTGCTTCAGTTACCTTCAAGAGCAACGAAGCTTCCTACCTTGGCGGTCTGGCTGCTGCCTACACTACCAAGAGCAACAAGGTCGGCTTCATCGGCGGGGCCAAGTCCAGCGTCTTGGAACTCTTCGAAGCCGGCTTCAAGCAAGGTGTCAAGGATGGTGCCAAGGCCTTAGGCAAGAAGATCACCGTTTACGACCAATACATCGGTAACTTCACCTCAACCGACAAGGCTAAGTCAATCGCCCAGTCAATGTACACTGACGGCGCTGACATCATCTACCAAGCTGCCGGCAACGCCGGTAACGGTGTCTTCACCGAAGCTAAGACCCGCAACAAGGCAACCACGGCTGCCAAGAAGGTCTGGGTCATCGGTGTTGACGTTGACCAGGCAAACCTGGGTAACTACACTTCAAAAGACGGTAAGAAGGCCAACTTTACACTGACCTCCGTATTAAAGGGGCTGCGTTTCGCATGCAAGGACATCGCTGACAAAGCCTACAAGGGCAAATTCCCTGGCGGTAAGGTAATTTCCTACGGCTTAGCTCACGATGGCGTCTCTGTCACTAAGGGGAACCTTGATGCCAAGACCTGGAAGGCAGTTCAAGCTGCCCGCAAGCAAATCCTGGCTGGCAAAATTAAAGTTGCAACTACTCCAAGTAAGTAGCACAATATATAGTAGTCAATCTGAAACACTCCGCAATATTACGGGGTGTTTTTTGTAAAAGTAATAAAGAAAGTTTTGTCATATGGAAAAAGAGATCAAAAACATCATTGAGATGCGCCATATCGTGAAAGACTTTAACGGTTTTAAAGCCAACAACGATATCAACCTCACGCTCCGCAAGGGCGAAATCCTGGCGCTTCTTGGCGAAAACGGCGCCGGCAAGTCTACTTTAATGAGTATTCTTTCCGGCCTGCTCGAACCAACCTCTGGCGAAATCTACGTGCGGGGCGAGAAAGTCAACATTTCCGGCCCAAACGTCGCTACCAGCCTGGGGATCGGGATGGTGCACCAGCATTTTATGCTGGCCCAGGCCTTCACTGTCCTGGAAAACATCATCTTAGGCCATGAAACCACCAAGGGCCTGGCCCTGGACTTCAAGACCGCCAGAGAAAAGATCCTGGCCCTGTCCAAGCAATACGGCCTGGCCATCGACCCTGACGCTAGGATTTCCGACATCACCGTCGCTCAGCAGCAAAGAGTTGAAATCCTGAAGGTCCTTTACCGCGGGGCCGACATCCTGATCTTCGACGAACCAACTGCCGTTTTGACGCCGCAGGAAATCACTGAATTCATCAAGATCATGAAGAACCTGGCCAAGGAAGGCAAGTCCATCATCTTGATCACCCACAAGCTGAAGGAAATCAAGGAAAGTGCCGACCGGGTCACTGTCATCCGGGCTGGTAAGTCCATCCAAACCGTCAACGTTGCTGACGCGGATGACGAACAATTGGCCGAAATGATGGTTGGCCACCATGTTAACTTTAAGCTGGACAAGGCTCCCCTTAATCTGGGCAAAAATATCCTGGAAGTCAAGGACCTGCACGTCAACGAAGACCGGGGGACCGAAGCAGTCAAGGGTCTCTCCTTCAATATCCGCGGCGGGGAAATCCTTGGTCTGGCCGGGATCGACGGCAACGGCCAGGACGAACTGGTCGAAGCTATCACTGGCCTGCGCCATGTTGAAGGCGGCCAAGTCGTCATCAACGGCCAAGATTTGACCAACAAGCCAGTCCGCCAAATCACGGAAGCCGGTGTCGGCCACATCCCTGCCGACCGGCAAAAGTACGGCTTGATCCTGCAACTGCCTTTGTCTGAGAACATGGCCATCCAGACCTACTACAAGGAGCCTTACTCCAAGCACGGGATCATGAACGAAAAGGCTATCCGGGAACACGCCCGGGAACTGATCAAGAAGTTCGACGTCCGCACGACCAGCGAACAATTGCCGGCCAGCGACCTGTCCGGTGGTAACCAGCAAAAGGCCATCATCGCCCGGGAACTTGACCGGGACGCTGACTTGATCATTGCCTTCCAGCCAACCCGGGGCCTGGACGTCGGGGCCATCGAATACATCCACAGCCAGCTGCTGAAGCAAAGAGACGCCGGCAAGGCCGTGCTCCTTGTTTCCTACGAACTTGACGAAATCCTGCAGCTGTCTGACCGGATCGTCGTCCTGCACGACGGGGCCGAATCAGGTGAAGTCAAGCCTGACCAGACTAGTGAAACTGAACTCGGTTTGCTTATGACCGGGAAGAATACCAAGAAGGAGGCTGCCGCTAATGATTAAGGTGAGCCCTAAAGCCAAGCGGCTTTTAGTGCCGATCGTTTCTGTTATTGCCGGCTTTTTAGTCGGGGCCATCATCATGCTGGTCTGGAGCTATGACCCATTCCAGGCCTACAGCTCAATGTTTGAAAGTGCCCTGGGCTCAGCCAACGGGATCGGGGAAACCATCCGTAACGCCACCCCGTTGATCTTTATCGCCATCGGCTTCCAGATCTCTTCAGCCGCTGGCTTCTTCAACATCGGTCTGCCGGGCCAGGCGCAAGCCGGTTGGCTGACCGCCATCTGGATCGGCCTGGCCTTCAAGGGCCTGCCGGGCTACATCCTCTTGCCATTTGAAATCATCGCCGGCATCCTGGCCGGTGCCTTGGTTGCCGGTATTGCCGGCTGGCTGCGGGCCTACTTCGGAACCAATGAAGTTATCTCAACCATCATGCTTAACTACACCGTCCTCTACCTCTGCCAATACCTGCACCAGGACGTCATGAGCAAGAGCCTCCGCGTTGACACCGACACTACCAAGACCATCGGAGCCAACGGCAGCCTGCGGATTCCGTGGCTGAGCGAAATGTTCGGCGACTCCCGAATCAGCGGCGGGATCTTCCTGGCCATCATTGCCCTGGTCATCTTCTGGTTCTTGATGAAGAAGACCACGGTCGGCTTTGAAATCAAGGCGGTTGGTTTGAACCCATTCGCCAGCCGTTACGCCGGTATGAGCGACAAGAAGAACATCGTCATCTCCATGCTCCTGTCAGGTGCCTTCTGTGGCCTGGGCGGGGTCGTACAAGGTCTGGGGACTTACCAGAACTACTTCACCCAAACGACTACCCTGGACATCGGCTGGGACGGCATGTCCGTTGCCCTTTTGGGCGGCATGAGCGCCATCGGCATCCTGCTGGCTTCCCTGCTCTTCTCCATCTTGAAGATCGGTGGCCTGGGCATGCAGACGGCAGCCGGGATTCCATTTGAAATCGTTTCTATCGTCATCGCTGCCATTATCTTCTTCGTAGCCATCAGCTGGGCTGTCGGCCTCCTTTTCAAGGAAAAGAAGTCTGACAAGACCGCGACCTATATTGCCACGGCGGAAACCGCCAGCCGGCAAGCCGCCAATGACCAGCAAAAAGGAGGGGAAGCATAATGAACTTCGTGACTGTATTAGCCTTAATCGTTTCATCAACTTTAGTTTATTCAGCTCCCTTGATTTTCACCGCTTTGGGCGGGACCTTCAGTGAAAACTCAGGGATCGTCAACGTTGGTCTGGAAGGGATCATGACCATGGGGGCCTTCACCTCCATCGTCTTCAACCTGAGCTTCGCCTCAACCTTCGGCGCCGCTACTCCATGGCTGGGTGCCCTCTTGGGCGGGATTGTCGGGATCATCTTCTCCCTGCTGCACGCCGTTGCCACGATCAACTGGCGGGCTGACCACGTCATTTCCGGGACGGTCTTGAACTTGATGGCGCCGCCATTGGCTGTCTTCCTGGTCAAGGCCATCTACAACAAGGGGCAGACCGAAAACATCAACCAAAACTTCGGCTACTTCTCCTTCCCTGGCCTGGCCAACATCCCGGTTATCGGGCCGATCTTCTTCAAGAACACTTCAGCTCCTGCCTGGGTGGCCATCGTCTTGTCCATCTTCCTCTACTGGGTACTGTACAAGACCCGCTTTGGCCTGCGTCTACGGTCCAGCGGTGAAAACCCGCAAGCCGCCGACACTTTGGGGATCAACGTCTACAAGATGCGTTACGCCGGCGTCTTGATCTCCGGTTTCCTCGGCGGGATCGGTGGGGCCGTCTTCGCTGAAGCAATTGCCGGGAACTTCTCAGTTTCCACTATTGCCGGGCAAGGTTTCATGGCCCTGGCGGCCATGATCTTCGGCCGCTACAACCCAATCGGCGCTATGCTGTCCTCCCTCTTCTTTGGCTTCGCGCAAAGCTTGAGTATCATCGGGGACCAGATTCCAGGCATTTCCAGCCTGCCATCCGTTTACCTGCAGATCGCGCCTTACGTCTTGACGATCATCGTTCTGGTGGTCTTCTTCGGCAAGACTGTCGGTCCAGCTGCCGACGGGCAAAACTACATCAAGTCGAAATAAAGAAAGAGTCTGGGAAAAAGACTCTAGCGAATAAAAAAGGCTTCTAGAAGTGAAAAACTTCTGGAAGCCTTTTTGCTATGCATCTCAAATCACTCATGTTACTAAATACTGGAGCAGAGAGCTGCTAAATCTCTCTTTTTGTCATGTATTGAGAATCTTCCAGCCAATCAAAAAAGATGAAGCTCGAAATATTACATCGAGTTTCACCTTTTTCATCTATCTAAAGTCCAGTTTTTTCCCAGACTCTTTTTCAGATCTTAAAAAGCAATGTCGTCAGCAGGCGCAAAAGCGCGAAGGCAGCGAAGACCCAGATGCCGTCTTTGATCCCGCCTAAGTAGCGGCGCTGGTAAAGAGTCATCCCGGCAGCCGCGGCAAAGAGCAGGATAAGGGATACGGCGGCCAGCCAGCTGCCCGGCCAGTAGATCAAGTGGATCACAAACAGGCAGGCCAGGTAGGGCCAGGACCACTTCAACCGCAGCAGGGTAAACTGCTTCCGGCTCAAGTTCCGGGTCATTAGGAGCGGCTCAATCCCGGCCAGGTCCAGCCGCGGCAGCATGACGCTGACCCAGTCAAAGAAGAGTAGGTCTCCGGACAAAATCTGGTCTCTGACGGCATAGGTGTAATAGCCCGTGTTCGCCAGATCCAGGCTGCTCCCCTTCAGTTCAACGAAATGCTTTCTGGCCAATACCAGAATCGCTGCCGTCAAAACAGCGTAAATAAAATAAGCGATATTCTTTTTATTTTTCATGCAGTTACACTCTTTTCTTTCCCAACATTCTTACAAACTGCATGATAGTGTTCTCTTTATCCGCTGTCAACCGTTATCCGGTTATTTATCAGCTTTCTGCGGGAATTTTGCTTCCTGTATGCAGAGGGCTTTTTTGAAAAAGGGGCCAGGCCAAAAGCAGGGTGGTCAGTTCCGCCGCTGGCACTGCCAGCCAGAGTCCGGTTAGCCCCCAGATTTTGGGCAAAAGGACGAGGAAGAACAAGAGGCCGGCGAAAGACCGGCTGAAAGTGATCAGGCCCGCCAAATGCCCCCGCCCGTAAGCCGTCAGCTTGACTGCCGTGTAAATATTAATCCCGGCAAAAAGGAAGGCCAGGCCGTAAAGACGCATCCCCTTTACCGCCAAATCATACACCGCCCCCTTGGCAAACATGGCCACAGCCGCCGGCGCGGAAAAGTAAGTCACCAGGCCAATCACCGGCGTGGCCACCAGCAAAAAGCGGCCCGCGTACTGCTCCAGCTTCTGGCAGACGGCCAGCTTCCCCTCCCCATAAGCGTGGCTCAGCTGGGGAGCCAGGCCCATGGAGCTGCCGAAATAAACGCCAATGAACAGATACTGGACGTACATGATGATGGACACTGCCGCCACGCCGTCGTTGCCGGCCAAAGACAGGGCCGTTTTGTTAAAGACGACCGTGGTAACGGCGATGGCCAGCTGGTCAACCATTTCCGAAGCCCCATTGATCATGGACCGGACCGCTTCTTTCAAGTCAATACTCCAGCTCCAGTCCAAATAGCGGCGTTTCTTTTTGAAATAATAGAGGCCCAGCAGGCAAGAGACAATTAGGCCAAGCGCCGTAGCCAGGCCGGCCCCCAGGATCCCCTGCCCCAAAGGCCAGGGCCACGGCGGTCAAAATGTTGACCAGGGGGTAGACCAGGTTGATGGCGGCCAGGGCATTGCTGCCGACATAGGCGGCCACGAAGATTCCGTCGACGATGGTGTAGACCGTGTTAAAAAGCGAGGTCAGGTAGGTCGGCAAAACGAACCGGCCCAGCTTGCCCGGCTTGATTTCTTCCACTTCTTTGAAAAATACTGCTTCTGTCATGGCTTATCCTCCTTGCTTTTTAAGGATAAAGCTTCAAGTAGCTTGAAGGTCAAGCCCCCATGCTAAAATAAGGGTAAAAAAGTGCTGGAGGAAGAGAAATGACCGACTACCATATCAGTGAGATTGCCCGCTTTTTCGGCCTGGCCCCGTCGACTTTGCGTTATTGGGAGGAGCAGGGGCTGTTATCCACGGGCAGGGATGCGGAGAGTAGCTACCGGGAGTACCAGGACAAGGACTTGATGACGATCTCCGACATCATTTTTTATAAAAATCTGGGCCTGCCCCTCAAGCAGATCAAACAGATGGAAGAAAAACAGTGCCGGGACCACCTGGCTCTGCTGAAGGATAAAGAGTGTGACCTGGACCGGCAAATGCAGGCCCTGCAGCTGCAAAAGCAGCGGGTCAAAAAGCGGATCGCTGCCCTGGAAGAGTTGGAGCGGCTGCGGCAGGAGCCCTTTCAAGAAGCGGAGATTGACACTGAGTGCATCGTCTCTTTTGACTTAAAGGAGCAAAACAAGCTGGCCGCTTATATTGCCGACCCCTACCTGTATTCCCGGGTGCAGCGGGCGGATGATTTGCATACGGAAGCCAGAGGACTGACCATTCCCAAGCAGCTGGCGGCGGATTTTTCCGGCCAGGTCCTCTGGGAGAAAAAGGCGGGCAAGTACCTGGCCTTCCTCTTAAAAGAAGAGGTCGCTCCAGGCTTTCCCAACAACTTGCAAGCAGAATTGCAGCAGCTTCCTTGCCAGCCAAGCGGCTGGATCATCAGCCGCTTTTTGGACTGCGGGGAAGAAGACGGCAGGGTCTACGACTACTACAAGACCTTCGTGGAAATCAGCTGAAAATTAAATGCTCTCCAAAGGCTGCTTGCTCTTCGGTGGCAGGTAGTCACGGTCCAAGGCGGCCAGTTCGCCGGCGGTCAAGACCAGGTCGGCAGCCGCCAGGTTGGCCCGCATGTGGGCAACTGAACTGGCCTTTGGAATGGTCAATACCTGCCCGGTCCGCATGGTCCAAGCCAGCAATACTTGGTGAACGGACACGCCCCGCTCGTCAGCGATCTGCTTGAGACTGGTCTTGACCGGGATGGATTGCCCGTCACCGGAGTTAAAGGGCGAATAGCCAATAAAGGCAATGTCGTGCTGCTTTTGCCAAGGCAGGAGGTCATATTCAACGCCCCGCTTGTCAATATTATAGAGGTCTTCATTGGCAAAAACGGCTCCTTCTCCGGCGATATCTACCAGCTCCTGCATGTCAGCCGTGTCGAAGTTGGAAACGCCCCAGTGGCGGATCAGGCCGGCTCTTTGCAAATCTTGCAGGCCCTTGACGGTTTCTGCTAAAGGATAATCGCTCTTCCAGTGCAAAAGATACAGGTCCAGATAGTCTGTCCCCAGCCGCTTCAAGCTGGCGGCCAGGCTTTTTTTCTGCTCTTCCGGACTGGCGTGCCAGGGGTAGAACTTGGAGATGAGGAAGAGCTGGCTCCGGTCCAGGTCCTTGATGGCTTCGCCAACCAGGCTTTCAGCCTGCCCCTCCCCGTACATTTCAGCGGTATCGATCACGTTGACCCCGGCAGACAAGCCGTACCTTATGGCCGCGATTTCCTCCTCCCGCCGGCTGGCATTTTCCCCCATGTTCCAGGTGCCCAGGCCCAACTGGCTCAGTTTTTCTCCTTTGACAGTCATGTATTTCATGCTCTTGCCTCCATATATTTCCTGTTTTCCTGTTTTTCTGTTTTGCTTTATTCTTTCTATTTCTTCTTCCCTCTAAGCATAGTACATAGGGAACAATTTTTGGAAAAAAGCACTTGGATTTTACCAAGATTTATTGGTCTATACCTTGACAAAAAATCTCCACGGAACTAAAATGGACTATACCAATATGAGTGAGTAAAAAATCAAGGAGTCGTGATTATCATGAAAGTTATCGTTGTAAAAAACGCCAGTGAATTAGGCAAGCAGGCCTTTGACCTTTTGGCAAAGGCGGTTGACGAAGGGGCTAAGACCTTGGGCTTGGCAACCGGGTCTTCACCGGTTGAGCTCTACCAGGAGATGGTGGCCAGCCAGCTCGACTTCAGTCAAATGACCAGCGTCAACTTGGATGAATACGTTGGCCTCAGCCCGGAAAACCCGCAGAGCTACCACTACTTCATGAACCAGCATCTCTTCCAGTACAAGCCATTCAAGCGCTCTTACCTGCCAGACGGCCAGGCAAAGGACATTCAGGCAGAGTGCGGCCGCTACAATCAGATTTTGGCGGAGAACCCGGTAGACTTGCAGGTCTTAGGGATCGGGCAGAACGGGCATATCGCCTTCAACGAACCAGGCACGCCGTTTGACAGCGTGACTCATGAAGTTGCTTTGACGGAAAGCACGATCAAGGCCAACGCCCGCTTCTTCGACAGCATTGATGAAGTGCCAAAGAGCGCCATCTGCATGGGGATTGCCAATATCATGGCGGCTAAGGAGATCATCCTTTTGGCCAAGGGAGAAAGCAAGGCTAAGGCCATTAAGGCCATGGTTGAAGGGCCAGTGACTACGGATGTCCCGGCCAGTGTCTTGCAAAAGCACCCGAACGTTACGGTGATTGCCGATCAGGCAGCTGCCAGCTTGCTTAAATAAGAAGTAAAACAGGAGGCTAATTAATTTACTTCGTAATCACAAAACGATAAAATGTAATTACGAGGTGATAGTAATGCAATATTCAATTGGGACGTCTAAACTGTTTAAATCCGGAAATTCGTATGGTTTTAGAGTGACAAAGCACGACAAGGAATTATT
>SFHY01000038.1 GCA_004556255.1 Lactobacillus delbrueckii | reverse complement strand
TGTAGTCGGTGTGTTCACCTATGATGTTGATCCGGCCTGGTGAGAAGAAGAGGTCAGTAGATTCTTGCTGAAAAGTCTGTTTAAAATTGTTTTTTAAAAAATCAGTGTTCATTTTTGTCCCTTTTTGTTTGATATTAACATTCTAATCGCTTTCAGAACAAAAATAAACACTATTTTGCAAAAAAGAACAAAAAAACAGCTTTAGAATCCCGGCTAAGTCATTGAAAAAAGCCCTGGCAGATGTTAAATTGTGTTTTAAAGCGAACACAGTTAAGCATGGAAAAACAAGAAAGAGATTGCTGAGCAAAATGCTAAAAAGAGAACGGCTTGACCAAGTCATGAATATGGTTACTGAGAGAAATTACATATCAGTCGCGAATTTAGCCAAGAGCCTGCAGGTTTCAGAGATGACGATCCGCCGCGACTTGGATGAACTGGCCAAATCTGGCAAGCTGATCCGCCTGCATGGCGGGGCTCAAATAATTTCCAGCCAGGCCGGGGCGGAGCAGAGCTTCCAGCAGAAGCGGGAAATTCACATTCCAGAGAAGCAGGAAATCGCGCAAATTGCCGCGTCACTGGTGCATGACAAGGAGACGATCTATGTTGGTCCGGGAACTACTTTGGAAATGATGGTGGCGGCCTTAAAGCAGGAAGATTTACGAATCGTGACCAACTCCATGCCGGTCTTTGAAGCGGCCCGGAAGAACCCCAATAATTACGAGCTGATTCTGGCCGGCGGCTTTTACCGTCCGGTCAGCGGGACTTTTTGCGGGGCGCTGACCAACAACGAATTGGCCGCTATGAACTATGACCAAGCCTTTGTCGGAGTCAACGGAATCAGTGATTCGGCCTTGCTTACCGCGGATATTGAAGAAGGACAGACGCAAAGCACTGGTTTAAAAAAATCTCAGCGGCGGATCATCGTCGCGGACATGTATAAGTTTAACCACCGCGACTTCTACCAGTTTTACAGTCTGTATGACATCGATGAACTGGTCACCAATTCTCAAGTTTCCGCAGATGTCCTGAAATATTACCAGCAATATACTTCGGTGCGGACAAATATTGAAGTATAAAAAAGGCGTTGACAGAAAAATCTGTCAACGCTTTTTTGCTTGTTTAACTTTAATTGCTTAAGCTGGGATGGGCACTTCTATGCTTTTCGCTGAGCCAGCACCAGCCCCCAAAGAGGAGGGTCCAGCTGGCTGCCAGACTTGCCCCGAAGACATCAGCCGGAATAAAGAAGAGGCTGAAGAAGATGACCAGGAAGAAGGCAATGGTCAAAGGACTGGAGACCTTGTAGAAAGGCATCTTGAAGCCGTCAGCCATAAAGTCGCTGGATTCCCGGTACTTGCGGTGGGCCAGGAGGGCCAGAACGTAAACCAGGATGTACATGTCACTTGTTGCCCCGGCCACCGTGCCAAAAACTTCAATAGCCGTGCTGGAGAAGCTCATGATTGGCGCGATCAGCATTAAGGCCACGGAGATCACGATCCCCGTGGCAGGCACGCCATTTGCTGAAATTTTGGCAAAGTGCTTTTTCAAAAAGGAATCCTTGGGCGCTTCTTCAGCCAATTGGAAGAAGTGGCGGCCAGCTGAAAAGATTCCGGAGTTAAGCGAAGAAGCCGCGGCGGTCAATACGACGAAGTTGAAGACTGAAGCAACAGCGTTAAAGCCGGCGATCTTGAAGACCTGGACGAAGGGACTTGTCCCGCTGGTAATTTTTCCCCAAGGGATGACGCACATGATTACGGCTAAAGTAGCGATGTAGAAAAGAAGGATCCGGAGCAGGGTTTCGTTGACGGCCTTCTTGATGACCTTCTTCGGCTTCTTGGCTTCGCCAATGGTAATCGTCACGAATTCAATCCCGGCAAAGGAGAAGAAGACCATCGGGAAAGCGGTGAAGAAGGCGTACTTGCCTTTTGGCAAAAGGGAGAAGCTGCCGGTGAAGTTGCTGAGGCTGGCGTGACCAACCGGAGTTTTAGCATTTATTGCGATCATGATGATCCCGGTTACGACCAGGGAGATAATGGCGATGATCTTGATCATGGCAAACCAGAATTCAGTTTCGCCAAAAAGCTTTGCCGCCGTCAGATTGAGCAGGGTCAAAAGGCCTAAGACGCTAACTTCAATCAGCCAGGCGGGCAGGCCCGGCAGCCAGCACTGGACGTAGGTTGAAACGGCTGTCAGTTCCGCCATGCAGGCAAAGAGGATGCCGATCCAGTAGGTCCAGCCGGCAAAGCGGCCAGCCGCCTCACCCAGGTATCTGGTGATGAAGGAGACGAAGGTGTGGCTGTTGGAGTCAAAATAGAACATCTCTCCTAAGGCCCGTAAGAGGAAGAAGAAAAAGAGGCCCATGATGGTGTAGATAAAAATAACTGAGGGACCAGTGGCGGAAATCGTGGTTCCGGCCCCCAAGAAAAGGCCAGTCCCGATCGTGCCGCCAATGGCAATCATCTGCACGTGCCGGTTGGACAAGGAGCGGATAGTCCCGTCCGTGTTTTCAATGCTGCGGTCTTCCATAAAGCAAGTCCTTCCTACTAAAGCAACTAGAAAAAAGCAAAATTAAAATCAAATAAGAATTCATGGCTTTATAATATAAGCTTCAGTCTTTTTGGTAAAGATAAAATCCTTTAAAAAAGGGCAAAAAAAGCAGGCTGCCAAAATAAAATTAATTTGACAACCTGCTAAAGTTAAAAAAGTTTTGCTTTAACTGGGCGAAACTAAATAAAATTAAGTCACCCTGAGTAATTATCTTTTCGGCTTTTTTACAGCTCTTCGTCCTTGGTCAATTCGTAGATGGCTTCAGCGTAGATAGCGATGGACAGGATCAAGTCGTCCAGCATCATGAATTCGTTGGCCGCGTGCATAACCATTGGGCCGTTTTCCGGCTGAGCCCCGAAGGCAACCCCGCGTTCAAAGAGGCGGCCGTAAGTCCCACCGCCGATTACGACTTCGTGGCCCGGCTTGCCGGTCTGCTTTTCGTAAACCTTGAGCAAAGTCTGCACCATTGGGTCGCTGCCTGGCACGTAGTGCGGTTCTTCAAAGCCGTTGTAAGTGACGTCCAGGATGCCGCTGAACTTGTCCATAACCTGCTTGATCATGGTGTCCGGGTCAGTCCCTTGCGGGTAGCGGACATTGTTCAAGAGGCTGGCCTTGCCGGCGTGTTCGTAGTCGAACATGGACGGGCTGCTGGCCAGATCGCCCATCAGATCATCGTGGTGGAAGATGCCCAGCTTCTTGCCGTAGAAGTCTTCGTGTTCAACTTCAGCCAGGAAGTGGAGGAAGTTCTTGTCCCGGCCGGCAAAAGCGTACTGGTCCAGGAAGAGGGCCAGGAAGGTAGCAGAGTTCTTGCCGACTTGCGGAGCTGAAGCGTGGGCCCCTTGGCCAATCAAGACGATATCGGCGGAACCGTCATTAATTTCAAATGACCCGTCCAATTCCTTGTTTGCCAAAAAGCTTTCGTAAGCCAGTTTAACAGCTTCCAGGTCAGGTCCGGAGATAGTCGCCCGGGTAACCTGCGGAGTCACGTTAGTGGCAATCCCGGCCTTGAACTTGTCTAAAACGTAGTCGCCCTTAGTGTCATCGTTCTTGAAGCTGAATTCTAGGGTGAAGATCCCTTGTTCACCATTGATGATCGGGTATTCAGCGTCTGGTGAGAAGACGATGTCTGGAGTCGGTTCATGCTTCAAGTAGTAGTCGATCCCGACCCAGTTGGTTTCTTCGTTGGTCCCTAAGACGAAGTCGATCTTCTTCTTTGGCTTAAAGCCGGCTTCCTTGAGCAAAAGCATCCCGTAGTAGGCGGCTAAGCTTGGCCCCTTGTCGTCGGCGCTGCCCCGGCCGTAGATCCGGCCTTCTTCGTCGATTTCCATCTTGAAGGGGTCCCGGGTCCAACCTTCACCAGCTGGCACTACGTCCATGTGGCCGATGATGCCCAGGCGCTTGTCACCTGCACCGAAGTTGACCCGGCCGGCGTAGTTGGCGAAGTTTTCCGTGTCAAAGCCGTCCCGCTTGGCAAAGCTGAGGAACTTGGTCATGGCGTCAACCGGACCCTTGCCAACTGGGTATTCTTCTGTGGCGTTTTCCAGGTCTTCGGAAGAGTCAATGGCGATCAATTCCGCTAAGTCTTTTAAGATCGCGTCCTTCTTGGCTTCCGCTAGTTCTTTAAAGTTTAAGTCCATCTTTTTCTCCTAATGTTTATTTTTTCTGCCTGCTGTTTTTTGAAATTAGTTACAAAAAGTAACTAACTACCTAAATGAAATTCTAACAATCTTCGCCAGCCCTGGCAAACAATTAGGCATGGACTTTGGCTGTGGAAAAAACGGGGCTGATTTTTGTTGATTTGGCTTTGGCTGCGGTAAAAACGGGGCTGATTTATTATTGATTTGGCTTTGGCAGCGGTAAAAACGGGGCTGATTATTGTTGATTTGGCTTTGGCTGCGGTAAAAATGGGGCTGATTATTGTTGATTTGGCCATGGCTACGGTAAAAACGGGGCTGATTATTGTTGATTTGGCTTTGGCTGCGGTAAAAACGGGGCTGATTATTGTTTAGATCCCCGTTTATTACTAAACCAAACGATTTTTTCGAAAAACGATCCTCGTTTATTACTGAACCAAACGATTTTTGCATCAGTTAGGTACCTTTAGGGGATCATTTTGATAAAAATGTCAGTAGTTAGGTACTTTTAGGGGCTGATTTGCGATGTAGTTAGTCATTTTTGAAAAAATGTTCCCCGCAAAGTCCCCAACTGCCGCCTCCAGCCCAAGCAAAAAAGCTACCTTCCGGCAGCTTTAGCGGCGGTATTTAGTTGCCGCGATATCAATCACTCTTTCAGTAAAGACCACCGGGATCGACTGGGGGTCGACCGGCAGGCCTTGGGCCAGGTTCTTGCCCGGCAGGACGATGACCTTCTTAAAGTACTTCTTCAAAGGCGTGTCCGGGTTCATGGTGACCAGGTAGCTGTGCTTGAAGTGGGAAATCGACTTGGGCAAGGGCGATGAGCCAAAAAGTTTGGAGATCCCTGAAACAGAATAAAAGACTGCCGTGGAATTCTCATCGCTTAGCGGGAAGAGGTGCTCGCCAGCTGCCAGGTTGTCCCCAAAGTAGGTCGACTTGCCTAAATCCCGCATCCCCATGCTGAGCAGCCTGGCCGGCAGTTCAGAATAGTAGATACCGAAAATAAAGTTGGTCGAGCTGGTCGCCAGGACTTCCGCCAATTCTTCTGCGTCCTTTTCATTGCTCATCCAGACCCGGTTGATGGCATCATGGTAGTCGTTCAGGTATTCACTGCTTGAAACCGCCGCTTCCTGGCTCTCCTGCTTCTTGATGTAGGTCAGCAGCTGGAACTTGAATTCCTTAAAGCCGGAATAGCCCATCTTCTGGCAGAAGCGCTGAACGGAAGCCAGGGAAGTTCCCGCTTCTTCAGCCAGGTGGTTGATGGTCAGCGACTCAACATTGGTCAAGTCGGAGGTCATTCTCTTCATGATTTTCCGGTCAGATTTGGAGAGCTCAGAAGTCTCAACCGTGAAAAAATTGGTAATGTCCATTTATATCCCTACTCTTGATAAATTTGCTTTAATTTTATCACAGTAATGATAAAAATGGCTAGCCGTCCCAAAAGAATATAGCTTATTTCCCGGTCAAGTCCTGGTAGGCCAGTTTCCCGACCGCGTTCTGGGCCAAAAGGATCTGCTCGCGTTCTTCCAGGCCCGTGTAATGGCTCATGAAGCAGATGTTATAGTAACGGTCCCCGGCAAAAATCCGGGCCGCGTCATGCTCTGTGTCTTCCAATTCCCCGGTCTTGCTGTAAGAGCAGCCCTCGGGCAGGTCCTGGAGGAGCTTGTTAACGGACTCCTGGTAAAAGAGGGCCTTCTGGCAGATCTGGCCAAAAGGAGACGGGTCAGCTAAGAGCCGCTCTAAAAGCTCCAGGGCAGTTTCCGCGGAAATGTAGTTTTCCCGGTCAGTCACTTCCATCAAGTACCGGCCCAGGTGCAGATGGGAAAAGTTTTCTTCAAACCAGGCGGCCATCTTGTCAAAGCCAATGAAGTCAATCAAAAAGTTGGTGGCCGTGTTGTCCGAGTCCGACAGCATCAAGTCCAGAATGTCCCGCAGCATCCAGTCCCTTTGGGCCAGGTGGCAGAGCATCCCGCCTTCAACGATCTTGTCTTCCGGGACATGGACCATCTGGCTCAAGTCCTGCGGGTGGGCCTGGTAGTAGCAGGCCACGGCCAGCTTGATCAGGCTGGCCGACTTGAATTCTTCCCCGGCTAAGGGGCTGGCGTAGAGGACACCGGTCTTGTCTTTGATCAAAAGGGCGGTTTTGCCTGGCAGGGGAGCCAGGATGTCCGTAATCTTTTTAAAATCCAGCATTTTATCTCACCACGATATTATCGCCGACGCATTCGGCGTAACTATTCAAATCCGGGTCCTGGTCAACCATGAAGATGGCGTCCAGGTCGGCAAAAATCGTATTCGGGTTGGCCCGGTAGAAGGCGCAGGCTGCCGCCAAAGATTCAATTGACTCAATCATGCTGCCGACCATGGTTGGCACCCCCCGGCTTTCGGCTAAGTCATTGATCTTCTGGGCTTCAGACAAGCCGCCCGTCTTCATCAGCTTGATGTTGATGTAGTCGCAGGCATTTTTTGACAAAACTCTTTGGGCATCCTCGTAGCTTTCCACGGATTCATCCGCCATGATCGGGTAAGGGGAGTGGCGGGTCAAGTAAGCCATGGAGTCCAGGTCCCAGGCCGGGACCGGCTGCTCGATAAAGTCGATCAAAAGGCCCTGCTTGTGCCAGTATTCAGCCGCCTGCATGGTTTGCCGGACATCCCAGGCCTGGTTCATGTCCAAGCGCAGGTGAACCATAGGACCAGCCGCGTAGGCCAGTTCTTCGACCAGCTTGATGTCCCGCTTTAAATGGCCAGCCCCCAATTTCAGTTTAAGGGTCTTGAAGCCCTGGTCGACCATCTTCTGGGCGTCAGCGATCATCTGCTCAGCCTTGCCAATGCTGATGGTGTAGTCGGTCTCCACGCTGCCCCCCTTGCCGCCTAAAAGCTGGGAGAGGGTGAGGCCAAAAAGGTTGGCCCGGGTATTGTAGAGGGCGATTTCGACCGCGGCCTTGGCCGGGGCATTGTGGACGATGGAAGTCTTGACCGTGTGCAAAAGTTCCTTCCAATCGGTCAGGTTCTTGCCCAAGACGAGAGGCTTGATCGTTTCTTCAATAACGGCCCGGGCGCTGGATAAGCTGTCCCCGGTCACTTTTTCATTAGGGGTGCAGGTACCGACACCCGTTACCCCGTTAGCCAGGCGGACCGTCACCCGGACGGCGCTCACGGCGTCAACCCGGTGCAGGGCCGTGACGAAGGGCTGCTTTAAGGGAATCTGCTTGATGTCGACCTGCAGGTCGGCAATTGCCAATTGTTCAGCCATTTTTTCCTCCTTGTTGCTTTTCCTGTTTCTTTATTTTTCTGTTTTCTCTTTATATTTTTTCCTGCTTGTCAAAAAGCAGTTCATAGGCCCGCCGCTCTGGGTCGACCGAGTCGCTGGTCACCGTAATGATGCCCCGGTAGACAAAGCCCAATTTGTCAGCCAGGTGCTGGACGGCCTGGTTCTGCTTGCCCGTATCCAGGCGGAAGCTCTTGATTCCGTTTTCTTGGCCAAAAGTAATTACTCTTTTCAGCAAAAGCTGGCTGAGCCCTTGTCCGCGGAAATCCTTCTTAATGGCGAAGCGGTGCAAAGCCCAATAGCGACCACTTCCCGCCCAAATCGGGACTTCATAGTTGGGGTCAAAGTTGGTCGCGGCCATATATGCGGCGACTTGCCCATCTTTAAGTAAAACCCAGCCCTGGCGGTTGTCCAGGTCTTCTTCAATGCTGGCCCGGTTAGGGTAGCCTTCCTGCCACTGGCTGGAGTTTTGCGCCTTCAAAAGGGCCTTGGCGTCTTTGATGATGGCGACAATGTCCTCTAGGTCCCGGCTTTCTGCCTTTCTGACTAAGGTTTCTTCAGTCATCTTAAGCCTCGTTGATGTGGTCTCTTAAGTAGCTGTACTGCATGGCGTCTTCCAGCTGGCTGGTGTCCACGCCTAAAACTTGCGCCAGGGCATAGGCAAAGGCCCAGGAAGTTGCCGGCCCCCGGCTGGTGACCAGCTTGTGGTCTTCATCGATGACCGCGGGGGTGTCGACGTAGGTGCTGGCCGGGTTTTCACTGGCAACTTGTTCTTTAAAGTCCGGGTGGCTGGTCCACTTGGCTTCTTTTAAAAAGCCGTACTTAGACAAGGCGATCGGGGAGGCGCACATGGCGGCGTTCCACTTGCCGGCGGAGAAGCGCTGCTTCATGAGATCAGCCAGCTTCTCGCTTGCTCTTAAGTGCTTGGCGTTCGGGGCCCCGCCCGGGAAAGCGACCAAGTCGTAGTCAAGCAGGGATTCGTCCACTAACTTGTCGCAGGTAAAGCGGATGTCGTGTCCGCCAGTGATGGTCAAGTTGTCCAGCGCCACCATATCGCAAGGGATGCCCAGCCGGCGCAGGACGTCGACCTGGCTCAAGCCTTCGATTTCTTCACATCCGTTTGAAAAAACAATTGCTGCAGTTGGCATAGATTTGTTCTCCTTTTTTCTAAAAATTACTTGCTCGTGCTTTTAATTTTTTGTTAATGATTTGCTACCTTCTATTGTACAAAATTGCGTCCCACTTGTCGCTGAAAGCGGGCTGATTTAAGCAATTTGCAATCCTCCGCCCCAATCAGATAAAATGGATACGGCTTTTTCCTTTGGAAAAATAAGCAAATCAGCGAAAAAACAGAAAAGAGCAAACAATGCAGTTCATTTACCTCATTATCTTAGGCGTTCTGGCTGGGATTGTGGCGGCCGTGGCCAGCATGGCCTCCCTTGTTTCTTACCCGGGCCTCCTTCTCTTCGGCCTCAGCCCAGTCGCGGCCAATATGACCAACACGGCAGCTTTGGTGACCACGGGCTTTGGCTCCTTGTCCTCCTGCTTAAAAGAGATGCGGGGGCACTGGGGGGAGCTTTGGCGCTATGCCTTTTTCCAGCTGACTGGGGCTTTCATTGGCGGCTGGCTTTTAGTCCAGTTCCCGGGAAAAATCTTCCAGAAATTGGTTCCTTTCTTCGTCCTTTTTTCAGCTGCCCTTCTTTTATACAGCGGCCGGCAAAAGCAGACAAAGCAGGCAACCAAGCTTGGAAGAATCGGTGCTTATTTCGGCTTGTTCGTGGCTGGGATCTATGCTGGCTATTTTGGCGCGGCATCTGGTGTTTTGACCTTGATCTTTTTGACGGCTTTAAGTGATTCTTCTTTTGTTGTCATCAACGCCATTAAGAGTGTGATCGGTTCTTTAGCCAACCTGGTTGCTCTGGCG
>SFHY01000037.1 GCA_004556255.1 Lactobacillus delbrueckii | reverse complement strand
CTAAATCGTATGCTGTCCCGCCCTGCTTGATCTTGTTGTACATGGCTTCGTTGGAGTCAAAAGTCTCATAGATGACATGGTAGCCGGTCTGCTTTTCAAACTTGGTGATCAGGTCCGGGTCAATATAGTCGCCCCAGTTGTAAATAATCAAGTCTTTCTTGCTTGAGGCCGAGCCGCCGCTGGAGCTGTCCAGCTGCTGGGCTCCCAAGTAAAGGCCAAAGCTGACCAAAAGGATGGCCAGGGCCGCGGAGAGGATTTTTTTCATCGCAGCAGCCCTCCCAGCTTATTGGCCTTCTTGCCCTGCCGCTTGGTCAAGACGTAGTAGACCCCGACCAAAAGGAGGACAAAGAAGAAGATGATTGTGCTTAAAGCATTCACTTCCAGGTCGATCCCCTGCCGGGCCCGGGAATAGATTTCAACGGACAAGGTGGTAAAGCCGTTCCCGGTCACGAAGAAGGTAACCGCGAAGTCGTCCAAAGAGTAAGTTAGGGCCATGAAGAAACCTGACAGGATCCCCGGCGTAAGGGCCGGCAGGAGGACCTGGCTGAAGACCTGGTAGTTGTTAGCCCCCAGGTCCCGGGCCGCGTCGACCAGGGAGTTGTCCATTTCCTTCAGCTTAGGCAGGACCATCAAGACCACGATCGGCACCGAAAAGGCGATGTGGCTGAGCAAGACGGAGGCAAAGCCCAGGCTGAAGCCCAGGGAGGTAAAAAGAATCAAGAAGCTGGCCCCGATAATAACGTCGGGTGACACGATCAAGATATTGTTCAAAGACAGCAAAAGATTGCGGGAGGCCTCCTTGCTGCGCTGGATGGCAATGGCCCCAAAAGTCCCCAGGACGGTTGCCGCCAGGCTGGACAAAAGGGCCAGCATGATCGTCTCCAGCAAGATAGCCAAAAGGCGCTTGTCAGCAAACAAGGTCTGGTAGTGCTCCCAGGTAAAATGGCGGAAGTGGTCCATGCTGGAACCGCTGGAGAAAGAAAAGTAGATCAGGTAGAAAATCGGCAGGTAGAGGATCAGCAGCACCAGGCCAAAGTATACCCTGCCCCAAATGGTCTTTTTCATAATTCAATTTCCTTCTTGTGCTGCTTGCGTGAAGTCAGCAGCATTACAATCGACATCAAGGCGATCAGGATAACCCCGATCGTTGCCCCCATATTCCAGTTCATCGTCGTCAAGAAATACTCTTCAACCGCCGTCCCCAGGGTGATCACCCGGTTACCCCCGATCAAGCGGGTCAGCATGAAGAGGGACAGAGACGGGATGAAGATGGCCTGGATGCCCGATTCAACGCCTGGCCAGGACAAGGGCCAGATCACGTAGCGGAAGGTCTGCCAGAAGCTGGCCCCCAGGTCTGAGCTGGCACTTAAAAGAGCCGGGTCAATTTCCTTCAGCGAGTTGTAGATGGGCATGACCATGAAGGGAATTTCGATATAAGTCGCCACAAAAATAAAGGCGAAGTCGGTAAACATGATCCCAACCGGGCCGATGCCGAAGAGGCCCAGGAACTGGTTGACCATCCCGCTCCGGGAAAAAATCCCGATAAAGGCGTAAGCCTTGAGCAAAAGGTTGATCCAGGTCGGCAAAATGATCAGCATCAGCCAGAACTGCTGGTTTTTCAGCCTGGTCAAAACCAGGGCTGCCGGATAAGAGACCAGCAGGCAGAAAAAGGTGATCAAGAGGGCATACCAAAAGGAATTGGCCATCATCCGCAAAAAGGTGCCGCCAGAGAAAAAGGCAGCGAAGTTTTGCAGGGTCAAATGACTGTGGGCATCAGTCAGTGAATAGCCCAGAATCAAGACCAGGGGGGCGATGACGAAGAGGCCGATCCACAGCAGGTAAGGCAAAAGAAATAAAAGCCGGTTCTTTTTCATGGCTAGTCCTCACCTTCATAAGTTTCCAGGCGGGCGTCAAATTCTTCTTCGGTTTCGCCCAGCCGCATGACGTGGATGTCTTCCGGGTCAAAGAAGATGCCAACTTCCTGGCCGATCTGGACCCCGTTGGTGGAATGGATCAGCCATTCAAAGCCGTCCTGGCCGATGGCCTTGATTTCAAAGTGGTCGCCCAGGAAAAGCTGGCTCTGCACCGTCACCAGGAGCTTGCCAGCAGCTGGAGCCGTAATATCCAAATCTTCTGGCCGCAAAACGACTTCGACTTTTTCTCCCGGGGTGATCCCGGCGTCAGCACATTCAAAGTCCTTGCCGGCAAATTCCACGGCAAAGTCCCGGATCATCCGGCCGGACAAAATGTTGGAGTCCCCGATAAAGCGGGCAACAAAGTCGTTGACCGGCTCATCGTAAATGTCTACCGGTGACCCGCTCTGCTGGATCTCCCCGTCGTTTAAGACAAAAATCTCGTCACTCATGGCCAGGGCTTCTTCCTGGTCGTGGGTGACAAAAATAAAAGTGATGCCCAGCTTCTTCTGGATGGCCCGGAGTTCAAACTGCATTTCTTTTCGCAAGCGCTTGTCCAAAGCTGACAGGCATTCATCCAAAAGCAGCACCTTAGGTTCATTGATGATCGCCCGGGCGATCGCCACCCGCTGCTGCTGGCCCCCGGAGAGTTCGGAAATTTCCCGGTTGGCGTAGCCGTCCAGGCGGACGGTGTGGAGGGCATCCTTGACCTTCTCCAGGATTTCGCTTTCCGGCCGCCGGCGCAGTTTCAAGGCAAAAGCAACATTTTCATAGACATTCAAATGCGGAAAAAGAGCGTAATTCTGAAAAACCGTATTGATATGCCGTTTTGAGGCGTCAAGATTGGTGATGTCCTGGCCGTCAAAATAAACCTTGCCAGCTGACGCTTCCGTAAAGCCGGCAATGATCCGCAAAATCGTTGTTTTACCCGAGCCTGATGGCCCCAGCAAAGAGTAGAACTTGCCGGACTCAAGCTCAAGGTTGATGTCCTTCAAGGCTACAAAGCCATCATCATACTGCTTGGTGATGTGATCTAACTTAATAATTTCCATTTGCTGTTCCCATTTTTCTTTTTCTCTTAATCCTAAGCCATTATTCTTCGCCAATTATGCGGACTTCCGTCTGCAAAGCAATCCCATCCTTTTCCTTGATCGTCTTTTGGATATAGTGGATCAAATTGAGGTAGTCGGTTGCCGTGGCCCCACCCTTGTTGACAATAAAGCCAGCGTGCTTGGTTGACACCTGGGCCCCGCCGATCTGCTTGCCCTGCAGGCCGGCCTTGATGATCATCGGGCCGACAAAGTGGCCGGTCGGCCGCTTGAAGACTGAACCGCAGGACGGGTATTCCAGGGGCTGCTTGTAGCTTCTGAGCGCGTTCAAGTAGTTCATCTGGTCCAAAATAGTTGCCTTGTCACCGGCCTTTAAGGCAAAGGTTGCCGCGATGACGATCTCGTCATTTTCCTGCAAAAGGGAATGCCGGTAGGAAAAATGCAGCTCGGCGTTCGTGTAGGTCTTGACCTCACCGTCTCTGGTGACGACCGTGGCGCTTTCCAGGCAGTCTTTGGTTTCACCGCCGTAAGCCCCGGCATTCATGAAGACCGCCCCGCCGACTGAGCCAGGGATGCCCGCGGCAAATTCCAGGCCGGACAGGCCGGCTTCCCCAGCCGCGAAGGAAGTATCGATGATTCTGGCCCCGGCTTGGGCGTGGACCTTGTCAGCTTCAACCTTGATCTCTTTCATTTCCGTTAAAATGATCACCAGGCCCTTGATCCCCTTGTCGCGGATAATCAAGTTGGACGCGTTGCCGATCACCGTAACCGGCAATTGCTCTTCCTTGGCCGCGGCCAAGAGTTCTTTTAATTCTGCCAAATTCTTGGGGAAAGCCAGGTATTCAGCCGGTCCCCCGGTTTGGGTAAAAGTATAGCGGCTCAAAGGAATGTTTTCTTGCAAATCAAGTCCTTGCGCTTTTAAGTCATACAGCTTCATTTAAAATTGCCTCCTCTAAATCTTCCTTTTGATATTTTACCGCATTCACGCTGTGTTATACTAGCTAAGACCAAGTTTGCTTGGCTTAATTTGACTTACGCGCAAACGGAGGCTTTTACAAATGATAAATTTCGTCGCCATGGACTTTGAAACTGCCAACCAGCACCCGGCCAGCGCCTGCTCTTTGGCCCTGGTTTTAGTGCGGGAGAGCAAGATTATCGACCGCTTTTACACGGTCATCAACCCCCAGATGGCTTTTGACGCCCAGCAGGTCAAGGTCCACGACATTACGGCTGAAGACGTGGCGGGAGCCCCGACTATGGCCGAGGTCTGGCCCAAGATCCAGCCCCTTTTTCAGCCAGGGATGCTGGTGGCGGCCCACAATGCCCGCTTTGACTGCAATGTAATGAAGCAGTCCCTGGCCCGCTACGGGATTGCCGAACCCCACTACCTGGTTTTAGACAGCCTCAAGGTCAGCCGGGAATTGGAGCCGGGCCTGGATAACTACCAGCTCAACACTGTCTCTGACCTTTTGGGCGTGGAGCTTTGGCACCACCATAACGCCTTAAGCGACAGCGAAGCCTGCGCCGGCATCCTCTTAAAAGAAGAGGAGAAGCGGGGCAGCGAGCTTTTGAAAAAATTTGTCTACCAAGTCTAGGCAAAAAATGGATCAGCAGCAAGCTGATCCATTTTTCTTTTGTTTTTACTTTTACTTCTGTTTTTGTTTTTGCTTTACTGCTTTTCCTGGTAGAGGCGGCAAGCCTTTTCTGCCCAGGCAGCTGCTCTTTGGCCATGCGGGACGAGTTCAAGCAGGCGCTTGGTTGAATCCCAGGAGTCGTCCACCCGGGTCAAAACCAGCTCTAAAAAGTCACTGGGCAGGTCAGCCTGGATCACCTGGGGCCATTCGATGATGACCACGCCTTCTTCAGCCAGGTAGTCATTTAAGTCGATTGAAGCCAGGTCATCGCCTTCCAGCCGGTAAAAGTCCATGTGAAAAAGGGGCAGCTTCCCTTCCCGGTATTCCCGGACCAGGGTAAAGGTCGGGCTCTTGACTGGCCGCTTAATCCCTAGAGCCCGTCCGAAGCCCTGGGTCAGCGTGGTCTTGCCGGCCCCCAGGTCCCCTTTTAAGAGCAAAAGGTCGTGGGGCTGGGCGCTTTGGGCCAGGGCGGTGCCAAAGGCCTGCATGTCAGAAGCGGAATTGATTGCTAATTCTGTCATCGCTTTCTTTTTTACCCTTCCATGACAGCTTGAGCAGCCGTCAAAATCCCGATCTTGTAGACGTCGTCAGCGCTGCAGCCCCGGGAGAGGTCGTTGACCGGCTTGGCAATCCCCTGCAAAACTGGCCCAATGGCCGTAAAGTTGCCCAGGCGCTGGGTAATCTTGTAGGCAATGTTGCCTGACTGCAGTTCAGGGAAGATGAAGACATTGGCCTTACCGCCAACGGCTGAACCAGGTGCCTTAAGTTCAGCAACTGCCGGCACGAAGGCCGCGTCAAACTGCAAGTCACCGTCAGCAGGGATGTCCGGGTACTTTTCCTTGAACATTTTGGCCGCTTGCGCCACCTTGTCTACCTGCGGCCCCTTGGCTGAGCCGTGAGTTGAGAAGCTGAGGAAGGCCACCTTGGGGTCGATCCCGATCATCTTGGCCGTAGCTGCTGACTGGGCCGCAAATTCAACCAGCTGGTCGCTGGTCGGGTCGATGGAAATCGCGCAGTCAGCAAAGACATACTTTTCTTCCCCTCTTTCCATGATGAAGGAGCCGGAAATCCGGTGCATCCCCGGCTTGGTCTTCAAAATGAAGAGGGCTGGCCGAACCGTGTCGGCCGTTGAGTGGGCCGCCCCGGACACCATCCCGTCGGCCTGGCCGGTGTAAACCAACATGGTCCCGTAGAAGTTGGCATCGTGCATGGCGGCTTCAGCTTCTTCCATGGTCTGGAAGTGCTTGCCCCCGGCCATCCGGTCGTGGAACTTTTCCACCATCTCGCCAAAGTCCGGGCTGTTTTGGTAGTCCACGATTTCGATCCCGGTCATATCCAAGCCGGATTTTTCCGCCAAAGCCAGGACCTGGTCCTTTTGCCCCAGGACAATCGGTTCAACCAGGTCATCTTGCTTTAAGCGGCTGACCGCCGTCAGGATCCGCGGGTCCTCCCCTTCCGGGAAAACGATCCGCTGCTTGTCTTTTTGCTTAATCAATTGCTTTAATTGTTCAAAAACTTCCATCAATAATCTCCTCAAAAAATCATGCTTCCGGGTCAGGCGGCAATTGCCAGTCAACCGGAGCCAAGCCAAATTCCTTTAGGGCCGCGTTGCATCTTGAAAAGGGCCGGGAGCCAAAGAAGCCGCGGTTGGCCGAAAAAGGACTCGGGTGGGCTGACTTGATAATGACATTCTTGTCCTGGTCGATCAAGGGTATCTTATTTTGGGCAAAGCGGCCCCACAGGATAAAGACTACCTGCCCCCGCTCGCTCAAGGCCTTAATCGCGGCGTCTGTCACCATTTCCCAACCCTTGCCCTGGTGGCCGTTAGCCTGGCCGTATGGCACGGTCAAAACGGCATTGAGCAAGAGAACGCCCTGGTCGGCCCAGCGTTTAAGGTAGCCGTGGTTGACCGGCTGGGCCCCAACATCGTCATAGAGCTCCTTATAGATATTGCGCAAGGACGGCGGCAGGGGCGTACCTGGCATGACAGAAAAACTCATGCCGTTAGCCTGGCCGGGATTGTGGTAGGGGTCCTGGCCCAAAATGACAACCTTGGTGTCTTTAAAAGGGGTCAGCTTGAAGGCTGTAAAGATATGGTACATGTCCGGGTAGATCTGCCTGGTCTGGTATTCTTTTTTCAAAAAATCATGCAGAGTGTGATATTCATCACTTTCAAAAACCGGGGCAAGCACCTGGTCCCAATCATTTCCAATAAAATGTTTCATCTGTAATTCACCTTAGTCAATCTTACCATGATTGCCCCTTGATTTAAAGAAACTAGTGAAATAATTCACGACAACTTTTTTCAAATAAAGAAACGCTTTGCAGTAATCAAACTTCCTCCTTTATGTTATTATGAAATCGATAACAACAAGGAGGAAATAACATGATTAAACTGATCGCCTGTGACTTGGACGGGACCCTGCTGAACTCTTCTATGGAAATTTCTGACGCCAATGTTCAAGCCATTAAACGCGCCCAAGAAAACGGCATCGAATTCATGGTGGCCAGCGGCCGGGCACCCCATGAATCCCAGCCAATGCTTAAAGAATACGGGATCGACTGCGGCTTTATCAACTTAAACGGGGGCCTGGTCTTTGACACGGCCGGCAACTTGATCGTCAAGAATCCCTTGAAGCTGGAAACGGCCAAAAAGATCTGCCGCCTGCTTAAGAAGGAAGGCTTTTACTTCGAACTGGTTACCAGCAACCACGTCTACTCAGAAGACTTGAGCCAGCGAATTACCAACGTGGCCCACTTAATGGTGGAACTGAACCCAATGCTGACCTTCAAGGAGGCTGTTTTGGTTTCAGCCAGCAAGCCGGCCATCGTCAGCATCCAGCAGGTGCCAAGCTACGAAGACTTGATGGACGAACCAGGTACGGAAGTAATGAAGATTTTAGTCTTTGACTCCCGGGGCCAATACGCCTTCACCGATGTCATTAAGAAAATCGAAGAGATCGACAAGCTGTCCATCACTTCCAGCGCGGCCGACAACATCGAAATCAACGCCGCCGGCGCCCAAAAGGGCCAGTCCCTGCTGGACTACGCGGCGGCCAAGGGCATCCAGCGTGAAGAAATCGCGGCCATCGGCGACAACTTGAACGATGAAAGCATGATCCAGGCTGCCGGCACCGGCGTGGCCATGGGCAATGCCGTTCCGCAGATCAAGACGATTGCCAGCTTCGTCACCAAGAGCAACAATGAGGACGGGGTAGCCTGGGCTATCGACAAGATCATTGCCGACAATCAAAAAGAGCAGGACCAATGATTTACACCCTCTACCTGACCCAGGAAGGCCGCACGGGCCAGATTCCAATCACCGATGAGGAGGGCAAGCCCTTTGGCTCCATCCGCGGCCGGCTGGACAATCCCAACCACACCCTTTACCTGCTGGACACCAGCGGCAATGAAATCGGCCGCCTGTTCAGCGATGGCACCGGCTTGATCGCTTCTTACACCCTGGATGTGGTTCACCACTCCCTGGTCCACGTCAAGAAGGTCAACAGCCCCCAGACCAACTTGTTCTACATTACCCGGCTCAACTACTGGGTCAATGGCAGCATCAAGCAGGGCAGCTATTCCTTCCGGGACGGTTTTAAGAAGGTGGCTTCCGTTGACACCGTGGTAGCCGACAAGGGGGTGACCTTGACCTGCCAGATCAGCCGGGAGGAAGATACCCCCTTTATTCTGCTGATCGCGGTCCTTTTCACCCAGTGGCACGTCACCCCGCTCAACCTGCCGGACCTTTTTCCAAATCTCAACCGGCGGCCGACCAGCACGGCCAGCTTCTTTAAACTTCTTTTACCATATGGTCGTAAACGCGGTCGCCAATAGTCATTGAATTAGTCGTTTTGAAACCCTTGCGCAAGTATAATTGCTGTGCGCGAGGGTTTTCTAGATCCACGTTTAAACTGACCTTCTTGTAGCCGTGCTTCTTGGCCAGTTTCGGGGCCAGTTCCATTAAGCGGCTGGCAATCCCCTTCCCCCAGTCCCGCGGAGAGACAGCTAAGGCATCGATATACCATTCCCCCTTCTGGGCTTCCTTGTCGGTAAAGATATCGGTGGTCATTGGCAGGCCGACCTTGGCCATTTCCTTTCTGAGCACCACGTCAATAATGCCCTGGGCCTTGTCCGGGTACATGCAGATCATCCCCCGGACCCGGTCGTTTTCGTCAGTCTCGACCCAGATCCGGTTGTAGGAATAACGATAGTTTTCCGAGATGAAACCCAGCCGCATCAAGTCATAGAACTGGCTTTCCGGCAGGCGGTTTCCAAGGCGCTGGACTACGAGCTGTTGGCAGTCTCCATCGGCGGAAAGGACGCGCAGGTATCCGGTGCGGGTTTCATTCCACCGTCCAATCTGGGGTATGATGCCGAGCTGCCTCAGCTTGCACAGGATGTGGAGGCAGCCAAGACAATTCTGGATGAGGCTGGTTACGCGGATACGGATGGAGATGGCTGGCGGGAGCTGCCGGACGGCTCCGCGATGGAAGTGCTGCTGACGCCGCAGGTGACCAAGACGACTCAATCCCTTTACCTGCGTATGGCAGAGATCATTCAGAGCAATCTGGCGGATGTCGGCGTCAAGGTCATACTGGACGAAGAGAGTGTCCGCAATTCAGATCATCAGACTGAAGTGCGGCGTTCTCTGAAGTACGAGCTTTATCTGGGTGCTACCTCGGCAGGCGTGGCCCAGTACCGCACCGGATTTTATTACATGATCGATACTCCTGAATTCCCGGGCTGGGGAAGCTGTAATATTCCGGAGTACTCGGAGGCCTACCGAGCCGTATTTTTCTCCTCCAGCTATGACGAATATCTGGAGAATATCAAAAATATGCAGGAACTTAATGCTGAGCAGCTATTTGGCATTTCTCTTTGCTGGGAGAAATGTTACTTCCCTTACCGGACGGACCGCTATGAGGGGTGGAATAATTACCCGGGGCGCGGTGTGATTAACAACTCCACATGGTATAACCTGC
>SFHY01000036.1 GCA_004556255.1 Lactobacillus delbrueckii | reverse complement strand
ATCCTGGCAGTTGTTTTGCCGGGGATGGCGAGCCCTTTCTACATTTACATGTTCAAGAATGCCTTTGAAGCCATCCCGGAAAGCGTCAGTGAAGCCGCAGCCATGGAAGGGGCCGGCAGCTTCCGGATCTTCTGGAATATCCTCTTGCCAATGGCTAAGCCAACGATTGCCACGGTCGGCACCCTGGCCTTTATCGGCAGCTGGAACGACTACGTTTGGCCACTGATGGTCTTGAACGACTCAAGCCAGTTCCCGCTCCAAGTGGCAATTACCAATGTCAATGTAACCCAGCCAGTCTACATGAACCAAGTGATGGCTATCTTGACGATCTCTACGATTCCATTGGTCTTGGTCTACATTTTCGCGCAAAAGTACCTGGTCCAAGGTTTGGGCTCAGCAGGTAATGGTGACAAATAATGACAATGAACGCTAATCAATATATCTATCAAAAAATCCGGGCTCTTGACCAAGATCCTTTCCGGCCAGACCAGCACTTTACAGCGCCGGTTGGCTGGATCAATGATCCAAATGGCTTGATTTACTTTAAGGGCTGGTACCACCTTTTCTGCCAGTACAACCCTTACGGGGCCCATTGGGATACCATGCACTGGTACCATGCCCGCAGCAAGGACTTGAAGCACTGGGAAGACTTAGGGGTGGCCCTGGAGCCAGACCAAGCTTACGAGAGAAAGGGCGGGGTCTTTTCCGGCTCCGCGATTGTCAAGGATGACCGCTTATACCTGCTCTACACGGCCCACCACGTTGCCAGTGACGGAACGATTGATGAGACTCAGTGCCTGGCATATTCAGACGATGGCTTGAATTTCGAAAAATATCCCGAAAACCCAGTTTTAACGGCGGCCGATGGCCCAGCCGGACTAGCCAAGGCTGACTTCCGGGACCCAAAGGTCTTTGAACATGGCGGCAGCTACTACCTGGTTGTTGCCGGGGCGGTCAATGGTCACGGGCAGGTTCTCCTGTTCAAATCAGCCGACCTGGTCAAGTGGGAATATGTCTCAGCCATTTTAAAAGACCAGCCATATATGGGCCGGATGACTGAATGCCCGGACTATTTTGAAATTGATGGTCAAGCCTTCTTGGCCTTCAGCACGATCTATGATAATGGCCACTATAGTACGGTCAACATCGTCAAAGGCAAGATGAACTGGGAAAGCGGGGAAATGACCCCGCTTGACCAGCAGCTCTTTGACGCCGGTCCTGACTTCTACGCCCCTCAGTCATTTACTGACAAGGATGGCCAGCGGATTATGATTCCCTGGCTGAGAAGCGTGGATCAAGCTGACTACCTGGCTGATACCGGCCATAATTGGAACGGCATGATGGGCTTGCCGCGCCGGCTCAGCCTGCTTGATGGGCAATTGGTCCAAAGCCCGGTAACTGAGTGGAAGGAATTTGGCCCTGAAGTTGAAAATGGCAGCTACCAGTTGCCAGACTTCAAGCCGGGCAAAAAGCTGAGCTTGATCGGCACAAACGGGCGGATTGAAATCAGCCGCCAGCCGGACCGTTATCAAGTCGCGGTTGTTTCGCCAATTTACCAGCGGTCATACCAATTGCCAGCAGCTGGTGATGACTTGAGCCTTAATTTTGACAATTCATGCCTGGAGCTGTTTGCCCAAAAGCAGACTTTGAGTCTTTTTACCTTCATTTACGGGATTAAGCAAGCAATCTGGGAATAAGTGAGGAAGAGTAGCAATGGTACAAATTGATTTAGAACACGTATACAAAAAATATGAGAAGGCGAAGGATTATTCCGTTACTGACTTCAACCTGCACATCAATGATGAAGAATTCATTGTCTTTGTCGGCCCGTCAGGTTGCGGTAAGTCAACAACCCTGCGGATGATCGCGGGCCTGGAAGACATCAGCAAGGGGGACTTGAAGATCGGGGGCAAGCGGATGAACGACTTGCCAGCCAAGGACCGGGATATCGCCATGGTTTTCCAAAACTACGCCCTTTACCCGCACATGTCTGTCTATGATAACATGGCTTTTGGCTTGAAGATCCGCAAGACGCCGAAGGATGTGATTGACAAGAAGATCAAGGACGCGGCCAAGGTCTTGGGTTTGACTGAATACTTGAAGCGCAAGCCGGCTGACCTGTCCGGTGGGCAGAGACAGCGGGTGGCCCTGGGCAGAGCCATTGTCCGGGACGCGCCAATCTTCTTGATGGATGAACCTTTGTCAAACTTGGACGCCAAGCTCCGTGTTTCAATGCGTGCCGAAATTGCTAAAATTCACCACCAATTGAAGACCACCACGATTTACGTGACTCACGATCAAGTTGAAGCCATGACCCTGGCAGACCGGATTGTCATCATGAAGGACGGGAAGATCCAGCAGGTTGGGACTCCTCAAGAAGTTTACCGACACCCAGTCAATGTCTTTGTCGGCAGCTTTATTGGTTCACCAGCGATGAATTTCTGCCGGGTTCACTTAAATGGTGACCATGTAGTGTCAGAAGACGGGAGCATGAACTTCCTCTTGCCAGAAGGGCGGCTGAAGAAGCTGCGTCAGCAGGGCTACCAAGGCAAGGAATTGGTTATGGGGGTCAGACCAGAAGACATTCACGCAGAGCAGATGTTCCTGGAAACCTTCCCAGAAGATATTGCCACTGCTGAAGTTACGGTTTCTGAGCTCCTTGGGGCAGAGACCCAATTATACACAAACATTGGCAATAATGAAGTGGTCTGCAAGGTCGACTCCCGCGACTATGTTAAGCCTGGCGTCAAGGTTAAGCTGGGCTTTGACATGAACAAGGCTCACTTCTTTGATCCGGAAACGGAAATGACACTTGACTAATACACTAAACTCTATTTCCTCTACAAAACTTTTCAAAAACTTCTCTTTATGAATTTCTGGTTAAAGTGTCAAAGGCTCGATCAAGTATCGGGCCTTTTATTATCAGACAAAATATGGTTTAACAAATGGAGGCAATTCATGACTATTAAACTTGGCAGCATTGAAGCTGGCGGCACTAAATTCATCCTGGCCCGCGCCGACGAAAGCGGGCAGATTTTGCAACAGGTCCGGATCAAGACGACCAGTCCCCAGGAAACTCTGGCAGCCTGCAGGGACTTTTTCCAAAAATATCCCGTGGATGCCCTGGCCATCTCATCTTTTGGTCCGGTTGACATCAATCCGCACTCACCAACCAGTGGCTACATCACCAAGACCCCGAAGCCAGGCTGGTCAATGACTGATCTGAAGGGGACTTTTGAAAAAGCCTTAAAAATACCGGTCTATTTGACCAGTGATGTCAATGGCTCTTGCTACGGTGAATATGTCGCCCGGGGCCGGCGGGATGACCAGACTTACCTCTACTTGACGGTTGGGACAGGGATTGGCGGCGGCATCATTCAAAATGGCCACTTCGTTGGTTATGCCAACCACCCGGAAATGGGCCACATGCCGGTAATACCTTATCCAGGTGATGACTACCTAGGCCATTGCCCATTTCATGGCCGCTGCGTGGAAGGGATGGCTGCTGGCCCTAGTCTGGAAGGGCGGACGGGAATTAAAGGGGAGGACTTGCCTCGTGACCATCAGGTCTTCACCTATGTGCACTATTACATCGCCCAGTGCCTCTTTAATGCCTACCTGGTTGCCCGGCCAGACGTGATGATCGTTGGCGGCTCAGTTTTAGGCGAAGACGATTTGAAGAGCGTGCGCGAGTTCTTTGACAAATTCAATAATAACTATGTGCAAACGCCGGCGCTGGAAGATTTGATTGTCCGCCCGGTCGTGGCTGATAATGGGTCAGCCACCTTAGGCAATTTTGACTTGGCCCGGCAGCTGCTAGAAAAGTAATGTTTATAAACTATATAGCGTAAAACGCGACTTTCTGAGGAAAGCCGCGTTTTTTTGTCCTCTTTTCCGATTTTTTAGAAAAATTTCGACTTCTCAGAAAAAAATCGCCACTTTTGGCGTACTAGTAAGTGGAGGAGGAAAAAAGAGAAAAAGAAAGGAGGACCTTGTGGAAGTTGCAGACAAAGCCCGGCAAATGCTGGAAGAGGCGGTCAAGATCCGGGCCAGCGACATCTTTTTCCTGCCCAAGAAGGGGGGCTATAAATTGCGCCTGCGGGCCGGGGATCTGGAAGAAAGGCCGGACCTGACCCTGGAAGCGGGCAATGAACTAGTCAACTGGTTTAAGTACCAAGCCGAAATGGATATTGCTGAACACCGCCGCCCCCAGGTTGGCAGCATGGTTGTCAATTTGGCGGGTCAGGACTACTGGCTCCGCCTCTCCAGCGTGGGTGACTACCGGGGAAAGGATTCTTTAGTTATCCGGATCATCTATTCTTTGGGGGAGAGCCGGTACTTTTTCCCGGACCAGTTTAAGGATCTGGTGGACCTTTGCTGGCGGCGGGGGATGATCGTGACCAGCGGGCCGACGGGGTCGGGTAAGACCACGACCATGTATGAATTAGCCAGAAGGCTCAGCCAGACGAAAATGGTGATGACCATCGAAGACCCGGTGGAAGTGTATGAGGAGAGCTTTTTTCAAGCGCAAGTCAATGCCGGCGCCGGAATCAGCTATGCCAGCCTTTTAAAAGCGGCCCTGCGCCACCGGCCAGACGTCTTGATTATCGGTGAAATCCGCGATGAAGAGACGGCCCATTTAGCGGTTGACGCGGCTTTAAGCGGCCACCTGGTTTTAGCCACAGTGCATGCCAAAAGTACCTACCAAACCATTTCCCGCCTGGAGAGCCTGGGAGTAAAAAATAACGAGCTGGTCAACTGCTTGACGGCGGTTTCCTACCAGCGCCTTTTGCCAGGCAAAAAGGGGACAGGCTGCTTGCTGGATATTGCCAGCCTGGAAGACTTGCTGGCCGCTTTAGGCCAGCCGGTCAGAGGAAATTTCGCGGCTTGGGAGGAAAACTTAAGCAAGCTGGTGGAGAAAGGAGAGATTACGGAAGATGTGGCAAGGCAATATAAAGGCGGCTAAACTGAAGCAGAGTGAACAGGTGGAACTGCTGGCCTTTTTGGCTAACTGCCTGAAAAACGGCTTTTCCTTGACCAAGAGCCTGCAGCTTTTGCCCCTGCTTTGGCCCAAGCGGAAAAAGCAGCTGGCCCGGCTGGATGAAAAGATGCGGCAAGGAGAAGACCTAGGTCAGCTTTTAGCGGGTCTGGGCTTTAACAAGACGACGGTCACCCAGCTGGACATGGCGCTTAGCCAAGGGCGGCTGGATGAATCCCTGGCCCAGCTGGCCCTTTTGGGGAGAATGAAGAATGAGCAGGTCAAGAAGCTGCAGGGGGAACTGGCCTACCCGGTTGTTTTGGCGGGGATGATGACCTTGATTTTAATCTTCATGCAGAACTTTTTGTCGGTAGAATTTGCCGGCAGCTCCGCCAAGCAGGGGGACCTGCTCTTGCTGGTCTTAGTCTTTTTACTGCTTTTGGTCATCTTGCTGGTCATTATCGCGGCCGCTTATTTGAAAAAGCAGGACTACCAGTCTTTCAAAAAGCTCTTAACTTGGCCAGTATTAGGGCCGGTGGTGGCCTTGTACGGACAGTATTTGATCTCCTATGACCTGGGCATGCTTTTAGCCAGCGGCTTTTCCCTGCAGCAGATGTGCGACTTTGCCTGCCGGCAGGCGCCGGGGTCTCTTCAAGAAGAAGTGGGCCGGCGGGCAAGAGACGCGATCCTGCGGGGCAAGAAAGTGGAAGAGGTTATCCAGAAGGAGCCATTTTTGAGCCAGGACCTCTTGATGCTGCTGCAAGCGGGCAGTGAGCGGGGGGAACTGAGCCGGCAGTGCCTGCTTTTGTCCCGGCTTTTGTTCAACCGCTTGCGCCAAAAGCTGTCCAAGCTGATTGTCAATGTGCAGCCGGTCTGTTTTATCTTGATTGGCCTGTGCATTATTGGGATGTATTTGAAGCTGCTTTTGCCGATTTACGACAGTATGCAGCAGCTTTAGTTTTGCGGAGGAAAAAGCAAATGAAACATTTAAGATGGTTCTGGCCAAAGCGCCAGCGGGCTTTTACCCTGATTGAAATGGTGATCGTGGTGGCAATTATCGCGACCCTGGTTCTTTTGATCTCGCCGAATTTGCTGGCTCAAAAGGACCACGCTGACAAGCAGACTAACGATGCTTTTAATACGACCATCCGGACCCAGGTGGAGCTATATGAGGAAAATACGGGCAAGACCCCGGCTTCTTTCCAGGAAATGGTGGATGCCCACTACTTGACGCAAAAGCAGGAGAAGCAGGCTGAGGATAAGAAGCTGGCGATCGGCGACTTCGCCAAGAGCGGAGAATGAGGCAGAGAGCCTTCAGCCTGCTGGAGACGGTGGTGACACTGGCCATCGCGGGGATGCTGCTGGGTATCGGGGAGATGAGCTTGCAAGGCTTTGAGGACAAGATCAATTTTGACCGCTTCTGCCGGCAGGCGGCTGGACTTTTTCAAGAGAAAATCAGAAGCGCCGCCATTACGGGAAAAAGGGTCGTGGTCTACAACCAAAGCAGTCAGGGCAAGCTGGAAGTCATTCAAGACGGCCGGCATGAGAGCCTCAAGATTCCAGATGGAGTTACGGTTTATACATCTTTCAGTGATAAAACCGGCTTCAACATCACCGGTGACGGGACCACCAGCCAGCCGTTTACCTTGAAAATCGTAAAAAACGATCAGGGGAAAGAGGAGTATGTTAAAAAATATACCTTTTTGCTGTCGTGGGGGAAGATCAATGAAAAGTAAACAGGAAGGCTTTTTGGCCCTGGAGGCAGTGGTCGCTCTGGCCATCGTCTGCATCGCGCTAACCGCCATGGTTACTTGCCTCAGCGGGCTGAAGAAACTACAGCAAGAGTCAAGCCAGCGGGCCAACCAGGCCCTGGCCTACCGGATGCTGAAAGAGTGCCCGGTCAAGCGGGTCAAGGTCAGAGACCATGAGTATGTCTTGACCGGCAAAGGAGATCTGTATGATGAAACCCAGCAGAAGATTTGCCAGAAGTAAGGCTTTTAGCTTGCTGGAGACCATGGTCGCCCTCTTAGTGACGGTGATTTGCCTGTCTCTCTTGTCTTCGTGCCTAAAGCTTTTTACCCTTTTTGAAAAAGACCGGCACGACCCCAATGAACTGGCCTTTTCTTACGTCCAGTTCGCCAAGTTTTTGAAAAAGGACAGCCAGCGGACTTATATTGATCTGGGGAATTCCAATCCTTTGAAGATCATGTTTATCAAAGAAGAGAAAAAGGATGACACGAAGGACGGAAAGAAAGGTGAAGGGGAGATCGAAAAAGTTGGCTACGTCTTGGAAATGGACAATGGCGGAAATAATCTTCGGGTCAGAAGATCCGGGACAGACGGCGGCAACATGACCCTGCTGCCAATCTGGGGGGCAACGTTCGCGGCCAGGGATGGCTTGATGGAGGTCCATATCAATGAAAAGGGGAAAAGGTCAATTTTGTATTTTAAAGTCGATAAGGCACCGGAAAAAGAGAAGGAGGCTGAGAAAAAGACTGAAGATCAGAAAACTGACCAGGTTAAGCCGGCAAAGGGGGAGTGCCCTGCTGACCAGCGTGCTGCTGCTAGCCACGACCATTCTGCTGATTGAAAGCTATCTGGACGCTTATAAGCACGTTATCCGGATCAACCAGCTGCTGGCAAATTACCTCTGGGGCGGGTGAAATTTCTTGCACCCTTCCTTGTAAATCATTAGAATTGGTATGTATTGCAAAGAAGGGTGGACTTAAGTCATGAATAGAATTGAAGAACTGTTTGGGCAGACTTTGGAAGCAGTCGAATGCCTGCAAGAAGCCTTAAACGTATCCCTGGCTGATGCCTTGGTGGAAACTTTTGACAACCTGGAAAGCGGGGAAATCCGCGTGGAAATGGGAGCTCCGGACCAAAAGACGGTGGCTGAGCTTAAAGAACGCTACGCGGCTTTGGACTACAAGAACTGGTCAAAGGTCCAGAAAGAACAGGTCTATGGCCTCCTGGTCCTTAAAGCCATCAATGATGACGGCCGGGACGCCAACCAGATGCCGACTCCGCCGCTTTTAGCCACGGTCTTGACCCTGTTTATGGACAAGCTCCTGCCTAAGAAAAAGCAAGTTCTGCTGGATCCGGCAGTTGGCAGTGGCAACCTGCTCTTCTCAGTTGACCAGCAATTGGCTGCCCAGAACCATTCAGCAGACCGCTTTGACCTAGTTGGCCAGGACAATGACGAAGAGATGCTCAACTTAGCCGACGTGGCCGCCCACTTGGCGGGGTTAAAAGCAGACTTTTACTGCCAGGATGCCTTGACCGACTGGCCAGTCAAGCCAGACGTAGTGGTCAGCGACCTGCCGATCGGCTTTTACGCCAACGATGACAATGCCAAGAACTTTGACCTCCGGACCAAGGAGGGGCACGCCTACGCGCACGTCCTCTTCGTTGAGCAAATCGTCAAGAACCTGGCTGAAGACGGCTTTGCCTTTCTCCTGGTGCCGCAAAACATGCTGACCGGGACGGTTGGGGCCGACTTTATGCCCTGGCTGGCCAGCAAGGTCCACCTGCAGGCGATCGTGCAATTGCCAAGCAGTTTATTCCAAAGCAAGGTAAGTCAAAAAAGTATCCTTATCTTCCAAAACCACGGCCAAAGCAAGCCGCCGAGGGAAGTTTTGCTCACAAAGCTTGAGAATCTGAAGAAGGAAGAATCTTTGGTAGCCCTTAATATTAAGCTGAACGAGTGGTATACTAAAAAAGATAATTAAGTTTGTGAAGTGAGTAAAAGGAGTTTTTTAATAATGGATAAGATTTTAGCAATCAACTCTGGTTCATCTTCATTTAAGTATAAGCTGTTCTCATTAGCTGATGAGAGTGTCTTAGCTTCCGGGCTGGGCGACCGTATTGGTATCGATGGTTCAACCTTTTCAATGAAGTTGGCTGATGGAAGCAAGCATGAAGCCGAAGTTGACCTGCCAAACCAGGAAGTAGCCGTGCAAACACTGCTTGACTGGCTGAAGGAATATGGCGCTATTGCAGACGTTAAGGAAATTGTCGGCGTTGGCCACCGGATCGTGAACGGCGGGGAATTGTTCCCAGACTCAGCAATCATTGACAAGGACAACATCCACAAGATTTTCGACTTGACTGACTACGCTCCTCTGCACAACCCTGCAGAAGGCCGCGGCATTCAAGCCTTTATGAACATCCTGCCGGACGTGCCGCAAGTCGGCGTCTTTGACACTTCCTTCCACCAGTCAATGGATGAAGTACACTACATCTACTCCTTGCCATATGAATACTACGAGAAGTACAAGGCCCGTAAGTACGGTGCCCACGGCACTTCTGTCCGTTACGTTTCCGGCAAGGCAGCTGAATTCCTGGGCAAGGACCTCAAGGACCTTAAGCTGGTTGTCTGCCACCTGGGCTCAGGCGCTTCAGTTACTGCAGTTAAGGATGGCAAGTGCTACGACACTTCCATGGGCTTCTCACCTTTGGCTGGGGTAACCATGGGGACCCGGTCAGGTGACGTTGACCCGTCAGTTCTGCAGTACATCATGAAGAAGGAAGGCATCACTGACTTCAACGAAATGATCGACATTTTGAACCACAAGTCAGGCCTGTTGGGCATCTCCGGCGTCTCCAGCGACATGCGGGACATCAGAGAAAGCAAGGACAAGCGTGCCAAGCTGGCTGAAGCTGTCTTCGTTAACCGGGTAGTCCGCTACGTTGGCTCTTACATTGCTGAAATGGGCGGGGCAGACGCGGTTGTCTTCACTGCCGGGATCGGCGAACACGATGATGAAGTCCGTGAAGGGGTTATGAAGGCATTGTCCTTCATGGGCGTTGACTTTGACGACGCAGCTAACAAGGCTGCTAATGAAGGCTTCATCACCAAGGAGGATTCCAAGCTGGCTGGTTTGATTATTCCAACTGACGAAGAATTGATGATCGAACGTGACGTTGTCCGTTTGGCCAAGCTTAAGTAAAAGTTTTTAAGCAGAAT
>SFHY01000035.1 GCA_004556255.1 Lactobacillus delbrueckii | reverse complement strand
GTCAACCAGCTTTTGACCAAGCTCTTTGCCGACGCTGGCATGCTACTGGTCGACTTCAAGGTTGAATTCGGGACCCTGCCAAACGGTGAAGTCGTCCTAGCTGACGAATTCTCACCAGACAACTGCCGCCTGTGGGACATGGAAACCAAGGACCACATGGACAAGGACGTTTACCGCCGGCAAATCGGCAACCTGATCGATGTTTACGAAAGAGTTTTGGCCCGTTTGAAGGATGCTTTGGCCAAGGAGGATTAAGCAAATGACTACTGTACGGATTTACGTTACTTACAAGCAATCAGTTTTCGACCCGCAAGGTGAAGCCATCACCAACTCAATTCACTCTTTGGGCCACGATGAAGTCAAGGGCGTCAAGGTTGGTAAGTTCTTCGATGTAACTATTGAAGAAGGAGACAAGCCTGTAGCAGAAACTGTCAAGGAAATCTCTGAAGAGCTGCTGGTCAACTTCAACATGGAAACCTACAGCTACAAGATCTTGGAGGAAAAATAATGAAGTTTGCGGTAATCCAATTCCCGGGCTCCAACTGCGACATCGACCTCTACGAAGCCCTGCACACGGTCTGCGGAGCTGACGTGGCCTACGTTCCTTCCAAGGAAAGCAGCCTGGATGGCTTTGACGCTGTCATGTTGCCAGGTGGCTTCTCATACGGGGACTACCTGAGAGCCGGCGCTATTGCCCGCTTTACCAATATCATGCCCGCCATTGTCGAAATGGCCAAGGCCGGCAAGCCGGTCTTCGGGACCTGCAACGGTTTCCAGATTTTGACGGAAGCTGGCCTTTTGCCAGGGGCCTTGAAGAGAAATGACTCTTTGAAGTTTGTCTGCAAGACGGTTGAACTGGAAGTAGTCAATAACGACACCATCTTTACTTCTGAATACCAAAAGGGCGAGAGGATCAACCTGCCGATCGCGCACGCTGACGGCTCCTTCTATGCCGACCCGGAAACCTTGCAGAAGATCGAAGACAATGGCCAGGTCGTTTTCCGCTACTCAAAGGAAAACCCGAACGGCTCTTTGAACAATATTGCCGGGATCACCAACGAAAGAGGCAATGTCTTAGGGATGATGCCTCACCCGGAACGGGCAGTCGAAGCCCTCTTGGGCAACACCGACGGCTTGCGCTTGTTTAAGTCAATTTTGGACCACGCGGAGGTAAAAGCGTAATGATGCAGGAAATGACTCCAGAAGAAATCAAAGAAAAGAAGCCTTATCTCGATTGGAGCTTGTCTGAAGAAGAATACGACTACATCTGTGACAAGCTTTTGCACCGCTTGCCAAACTACACTGAAACCGGCCTTTTCTCAGCCATGTGGAGCGAACACTGCTCATACAAAAAGTCTAAGCCAGTTCTCCGTCTCTTCCCAACCAAGGGTCCCCGCATTTTGCAAGGGCCTGGTGAAGGGGCAGGGGTTGTTGACATCGGTGACGGCCAAGCTGTCGTTTTCAAGGCTGAAAGCCACAACCACCCAACTGCCGTTGAACCTTACCAAGGGGCAGCTACTGGTGTCGGCGGGATCCTGCGTGACGTCTTCAGCATGGGGGCCCGGCCAGTTGCAACTCTGGACTCTCTGCACTTTGGGGAATTAGATGACGCCCACACCCGCTGGCTCTTAAACGAAACTGTCGCCGGCATCGGCGGCTACGGCAACTGCATGGGGATCCCAACTGTCGGCGGCGAACTCACTTTTGATGACATCTACAAGGGCAACCCGGTCATGAACGCCATGAGCGTCGGCCTTTTGGACGTTAAGGACATGCAAAAGGGCCTGGCCCAAGGTGAAGGCAACGCCGTAATGTACGTTGGGGCCAAGACTGGCCGTGACGGGATCCACGGGGCAACCTTTGCTTCTCACTCCTTTGACTCAGAACACGAAAGCCAACGCTCAGCTGTCCAAGTTGGTGACCCCTTCATGGAAAAGCTGCTGCTTGAAGCCTGCCTGGAATTGACCCAAAAGCACGCTGACTGGCTGGTCGGCATCCAGGACATGGGGGCAGCCGGGATTGTTTCCTCAAGTTCAGAAATGGCTTCAGAAGGCAAGTCCGGCATGGAACTGAACCTTGACCTGGTACCGCAAAGAGAAAGCGGGATGTCAGCTTACGAAATCATGCTGAGTGAATCCCAGGAAAGAATGCTGCTCTGCGTCAAGAAGGGCCACGAAGAAGACGTTAAGAAGATTTTCGACTTCTACGACCTTGACGCCGTTGTTATCGGCTGGATTACCAGCGGCCACAACTACGTTTTGCGCCACCACGGCGAAGTAGTCTGCGACATCCCGGTAACCAGCCTGACTGAAGACGTCTTGGAAGAACCAAGCGAAGAAAAGCAGCCGCAGCACATGATCGATGACGCTGCTAAGCCAGCCTGGGAACCAGAGATTACTGATTTAGCGAAGACCTACAAGCAAATGCTGGCCCAGCCAACCATTGCTTCTAAGGAAATGTTCACTCAGACCTACGACTCCATGGTTAGAACCAGTACGGTCGTTGGGCCTGGTGAAGACAGCGGCGTTTTGCGCGTCCGCGGCACCCATAAGGGGATTGCCATGACTACTGACGGCAATGGCCGCTTCATTTACTTGGACCCGGAAATCGGGGGCAAGCGGGCCGTTGTTGAAGCTGCAAGCAACATCATCGCCAGCGGGGCAGAACCTCTGGCTATCACTGACTGCTTGAACTTCGGTAACCCGAACGAACCAGAAGTCTTCTGGGAACTCCACCACTCAGTCATGGGGATTGCCAAGGCCTGTGAAGTCCTGGAAACTCCAGTTGTTTCCGGTAACGTTTCCCTTTATAACGAAACTGACGACAAGTCCATCTACCCAACCCCAATGGTAGGCATGGTCGGTCTGGTCAAGAACCTGGACCACCTGGTCAGAGATAGCTTCCAAGAAGAAGGCGACGACCTTTACCTGGTTGGTCAAACCGGGGCGGACTACGCCGGTTCAGAACTGCAAAAGATGCTGACCGGGGAAATCTCCGGCTCTTTGAACGATTTGGATTTGGACCATATTAAGGACTACCAAAAGCGTCTCTTGGCCCAAATGGAAGCTGGCCACGTGGCCAGTGCCCACGACTTAAGCGAAGGCGGCCTGGCTGTCAGCCTGGCTGAAAGCAGCTTTGGCCACGGGATCGGGGCAGAAGTTGCCTGCGACTTGACCAGCGCCGAACTCTTCAGCGAAACTCCAGGCCGCTTCCTGGTCAGCGTGCCAAGCGAATACTCAGCTGAATTCGCTGCAGCATTGGCAGCTGACGCGGTCAAGATCGGCCAAACTGCTGGCGATAGCCTGAAGCTGACTTTGCAGGACCAAGCCGCTGACTTGCCGGTAGCGGAATTGAAGCAAATTTGGGAGGAAGCCCTGCCATGCCTTATGAAATCAAAGGATTAAACGAAGAATGCGGCATTTTCGGGATCTACAATGTCCCTGACGCGGCCAACGTGACTTATTTTGGTCTCCATGCCCTCCAGCACCGGGGCCAGCAGGGGGCCGGGATCGTGGCTAGCGACGACCAGAAGCTCCGCCAGTTCCGCGACCGGGGCCTTCTGTCAGAAGTCTTCTCCAACCCGGCTGACCTGGACTTTTTAAAAGGGAACATGGCTATCGGCCATGTCCGCTACGGTACTGCCGGTTCAGACTCCCTGGCCAATGTCCAGCCCTTCCTCTTCCACTTCCAGGACGGGGAAATCGCCCTTTGCCACAACGGGAACTTGACCAATGCCAAGACGCTCAAAAAACGCCTGGAAGATTCCGGGTCAGTCTTTCAGTCAAGCTCTGACACGGAAGTCTTGATCCACTTGATCCGTCGCAAGGTTCGCATGCCTTTTATCGAAGCCTTGAAGGCCAGCTTGAACGAAGTCAAGGGGGGCTTTGCCTTCCTCTTGATGACCAATGACACCCTCTATGCTGCCCTTGACCCTAACGGCTTCCGGCCGCTGGTTTTAGGGCAGATGGACAACGGCAGCTATGTTGTGGCCAGCGAATCCTGCGCCCTTGACGCGGTACACGCCAAGCTGGTCCGGGACGTGCAGCCAGGTGAACTCATCATTATCAACAAAGACGGGATCAAGATCGACCACTACACGACTGAAACCCAGCTGGCTGTCTGCTCAATGGAATACATCTACTTTGCCCGGCCAGACTCCATTATTCACGGAGTTAACATCCACACCGCCAGAAAGCGGATGGGGATGCTGCTGGCCAAAGAGCAGCCAGCTCCAGAAGATGCGGATATGGTTATCGGGGTACCGAACTCCTCACTGTCTGCCGCGACTGGTTATGCGGAAGCAGCTGGCCTGCCTTATGAAATGGGCTTGATCAAGAACCAGTACATTGCCCGGACTTTCATCCAGCCGACCCAGGCTCTGCGTGAGCGGGGGGTTAAAATGAAGCTGGCTCCTGTCCGCGGGGTGGTCAGCGGCAAAAATATCGTGGTCGTTGACGACTCAATCGTTCGCGGGACGACTTCCCGGCAGATCGTACAGATGCTGAAAGAAGCCGGGGCCAAGTCCGTCCACATGCGGATTGCTTCTCCGCCTTTCAAATACCCGCACTTCTACGGGATTGATATTTCTGAAAGAAAAGACTTGATGGCGGCCAAGTACAGTGTCAGCGACATGTGCAAGCTGATCGGGGCCGACAGCCTTGGCTTTTTGAGCATTCCAAGCCTGATCAAGGCAGTCGACATGCCGGATGCCGGCGACGCGCCAAACGGCGGCCTTACGGTTGCCTACTTTGACGGCAAGTACCCGACTCCTTTGTACGACTACGAAGAACAAATCAAGGAACCGCTGAATGTGGTACCGGTTGAAGAAGTTTTAAAGAAGCAAAACAGAGGTGAATGATCGTGAATCGCTATAAGGATGCAGGCGTTGACGTTAATGCCGGCTATGAACTGGTACGGCGGATCAAGGGGGCGGTAGCCTCAACCAAGCGGCCAGGCTACGTTGGCAATATCGGCGGCTTTGGCGGCCTGTTTGACCTTGATTCCTTGGGCTATGACCACCCGGTCCTGGTTTCCGGGACTGACGGGGTCGGCACCAAGCTAATGATTGCCCAAAAGATGGACAAAAATGACACCGTCGGTATTGACGTGGTGGCTATGTGCGTCAACGACGTCCTGGCTCAAGGGGCAGAACCGCTCTTCTTCCTGGACTACATCGCCTGCGGGCACAATAATCCAGCCCTCTTGGCATCAGTTGTCCAGGGCGTGGCTGAAGGCTGCAAGCAGGCCGGAGCCAGCTTGATCGGCGGTGAAACCGCGGAAATGCCGGACATGTACGCCCCAGATGAATACGACCTGGCCGGCTTTACGGTTGGGGTGGCCGAAAAAGACCGCCTTTTGTCTGTTGACACTCCGCAAGCTGGTGACGTTCTCTTGGGCCTGGCTTCAAGCGGGGTCCACTCCAATGGCTTTTCCTTGGTTCGTAAGATTCTCTTTAAGGACCATGACGTCAAGCTGACTGACAAGCCAGCTGAATTGAAGGGCAAGAGCGTGGGCGAAAGTCTCCTGGCTCCAACCAGAATCTACATTAAGTCCGTTTTGCCTTTGATCAAGCAGGGCCTGGTTCACGGCGTGGCTCACATCACCGGTGGCGGCCTCATTGAAAACGTGCCACGGATGTTCAATGACGGCCTGCGAGCAGAAATTAGCGCTGGCAGCTGGGAAGTCCCGGACATCTTCAACTACCTCAAGCAAGTCGGCAATTTGTCAGACGATGACTGCTGGCAGACCTTCAACATGGGTCTGGGGATGATCCTGGCGGTACCAGCTGACAAGAAGGAAGAAGCCAAGCAGCTGCTTTTGGCAAGTGGCGAAAAGGTCTTTGAAGTTGGCTACTTGAGTGAGAGAACCGACGGCGAGAAGATCATTATCAAATAGGTAGAATAATGAAAGTAGCAATTTTTGCATCCGGCAACGGAACTAACTATGAGGTTCTGGCCGAACATTTTCAAAAGGGCGACCTGCCCGGCGACCTTGCCCTGCTCTTTTGTGACCATCCGGACGCTCCGGTGATCAAGCGGGCGGAAAAATTCCACACCCCGGTAGTGACTTTTACGGTCAAGTCCTGCGGCAGCAAGCAAAAGTACGAAGAAAAGATCCTTCAGGTCTTAAAGGACTACCAAATCGACTTTATTGCCCTGGCTGGCTACATGCGGGTGATCGGGCCAACGATTTTGAATGAATATGAAGGCAGAATCGTCAACCTTCACCCGGCATATTTGCCGGCTTACCCAGGCCTGCACTCAATTGAACGGGCCTTTGCCGACCACCCGGCTGAAACCGGGGTAACGGTTCACTACATCGACTCTGGCCTGGATTCTGGTCCGGCCATTGCTCAAAAGCACGTGCCGATCTACGACGACGACACGGTTGATACTCTGGAAGCAAGAATTCACGAATGTGAACACCACCTGTATCCGGAAGCCTTGAGAAAAGCTTTGCTGAAATTTGAAGAGGAGAACAAATAAATGAAGCGTGCACTTGTAAGTGTTTCAGACAAGACCAACTTGGTTCCTTTCGTCAAGGGCCTGGTAGCCAATGATTACGAAATCGTGTCAACTGGCGGTACCAAGCGGGTTTTGGACGAAGCCGGCATCCCAACTATTTCAGTTGAAGATGTGACTGGCTTCCCGGAAATTCTTGACGGCCGGGTTAAGACCTTGAATCCCTACATCCACGGCGGCCTCCTGGCCCGGCGGGAATTGCCGGAACACGTGGCAACCTTGAAGGAACACAAGATTACGCCAATTGACCTGGTTTGCGTTAACCTCTACCCATTCAAGCAAACTATTGAAAAACCTGACGTGACCCTGGCTGAAGCCATCGAAAACATTGATATCGGCGGCCCAAGCATGGTGCGGTCAGCTTCCAAGAACTACCGCGACGTGACTATCGTGGTTGACCAAGCCGACTACGACCAGGTTTTGGCTGAAATTGAAAAAGCCGGTTCTACCAGCCTGGAAACCCGGGCTAAGTTAGCGGCTAAGGCCTTCCGCCTGACTGCTTCATACGATGCCTTGATTTCCCAATACCTGACTGAAAAGGCCGGCGAAACTGCTCCGGAAAAGCTGACTTTGACTTACGACTTAAAGGAAGCTATGCGCTATGGGGAAAACAGCCACCAAAAGGCCTGGCTCTACGAAGATGCCCTGCCAAAGTCCTTCTCTGTTCTGCAGGCTGAACAATTAAACGGCAAGCAGCTGTCCTACAACAACATCAAGGATGCTGATGAAGCCTTGAGATGCGTCCGCGAATTTAGCAAGCCAACTGTCGTGGCCATGAAGCACATGAACCCATGCGGGATCGGCCAAGGGGATACTTTGGAAGAAGCCTGGGACCGTGCTTACGCTGCTGACCCTGTATCAATTTTTGGCGGGGTAATTGCCTTGAACCGGAAGGTTGACCTGGCAACTGCTGAAAAGATGCACAAGATCTTCCTGGAAATCATCATCGCGCCAGACTACGATGAAGATGCTTTGGCTGCCTTGAAGACCAAGAAGAAGAACCTCCGGATCCTTAAGCTGGACTTCAGCAAGAAGGACGAAGCAACCAGCAAGGAAACTGTATCCGTCATGGGCGGTTTGCTGGTGCAAGACCAGGATGTTCTGGACGAAGACTTCGCTGACTGGGAATGCGTAACTGAAGCCAAGCCAACGCAAGAGCAGCTGGAAACTCTCCTCTTTGCCTGGAAGGCGGTCAAGCACACTAAGTCTAACGCCATCGTCGTGGCCAACAATGAACGGACCCTGGGCGTTGGGGCCGGCCAGCCAAACCGGATCGACTCTGAAAAGATTGCCATCGACCACGCGGCAGAAGCCCTGGACGACCGGGCAGTCATCGCCAGCGATGCCTTCTTCCCGTTCAGCGACTGCGTTGAATACGCCGGCAAGCACGGCATCAAGGCCATCGTGCAGCCAGGCGGGTCTGTCCGTGACCAGGAATCCATCGACATGGCCAACAAGTACGGCATTGCCATGGTCTTCACTGGCGTTCGTCACTTTAGACACTAAAAGGGCTGATAAAAAATGAAAGACAAGCTGAAAATTTTGGTAGTCGGGTCTGGCGGCCGGGAATTCGCCGTTGCCCGCGCTTTGAAGAAGAGCCCGCATGTTGCTGAAGTCTTTTGTGCTCCGGGCAACTCCGGCATGGCCGAAATCGGCGTTAAAGCCACCGGTATTCCGGAAGATGATTTCAAGGCCTTGAAGGACTTTGCTATTAAGGAAGATATTGCCTGGACCTTTGTGGGCCCGGAAGATGCCTTGGTCGCCGGGATCGTTGACTACTTCCATGCCTTTGACTTGAAGATCTTCGGGCCAAATGCCAGAGCAGCCCAATTGGAAGGGTCAAAAGACTATGCTCTGCAGTTTATGGAAAAATACCAGGTCCCGCACCCGCGCTATGAAACCTTCCAGAGTGCAGAAACTGCCATTACTGCCTTGCCAGACTTTGGCCTGCCAGTCGTTTTGAAAGAAGACGGCCTGGCCGGCGGGAAAGGCGTAGTCATCGCTGAAGACCAGGAAACGGCGGAAAGTACTTTGACAGAAATGTTTGCCAAGGGGCAAAAGCAGGTAGTTCTTGAAGAACTCCTAACTGGCCCGGAATACTCTGTCTTTGCCGTTATGCAGGGGGGCAAGTATCGCCTTCTGCCCCTGGCCCAGGATCACAAGCGGGCCTATGACGGCGACAAGGGGCCGAACACCGGCGGGATGGGGTCATACAGCCCGGTTCCGCAATTGAGCCAGGCTGAATACCAGGAAATCGTTGACCAGCTGGTTGAACCAACGGCCAAGGGGCTTCTCGCTGGCGGCTATGACTACCACGGCGTTTTGTATCTGGGCCTCATGATGACCAAGCAGGGGCCGAAAATGATCGAATACAATGTCCGCCTGGGTGACCCGGAAACGGAAGTTGTCTTGCCGCGCTTGAAGAGCGACTTTGCGGAACTGGTTGACGCCTGCGTAAATGACGAGGAAATGCCAGCCGTTGAAGAAAAGGATGAGGCAGTTCTCGGAGTCATTTTGGCGGCTGAAGGCTATCCGAAGAAGCCGCTCAAGGGGCAAAAACTGGGCCAATTGCCAGCTGAAGACGGCATTTTCGTTGACTATGCCAACGTAACCGGCCCGGCTGATGATTTGGCCGGCAGCGGCGGCCGGATCTTGATGGTCCGGGCGGAAGCTGCCGGCTTAAAAGAAGCGCAAGAACACGTTTATGCCTACCTGGCCAAGCTGGATATCCCGCAGACTTTCTACCGGCACGATATCGGCTACCGGGCAACCGGCAAGCAGTTTTAAAGCTAAAAAGGAGCCACCGGCTCCTTTTTCTTTTACCCAAAATAAAAATTAAACAAAAATGATAAATGAGCTTGACATTAAGACTAAAGTTAAATAAAATAAAAGCAACTTAAAATTAAAAGGAGCTGAGAATTATGAAATGTCAAATGTGTCAACAAATGAATAATGCCATGCTGTTCTCAGCTGCCGTCATTACTCTCTTGCAAATTATGTAGAGCTCTGTGTGAGCTCTTCTTCGTCTGCGTTTGTGAGTGAGCTCAATGATCCGGATTAAGAGTCTTCACTCACAGGATGAGTGAAGACCTTTTTAATTTAGGTTTAAGTGTTAAGAAAGAATTTGGAATCTAATATATTTGATTGAAATGGGGAAATTCATTATGCAATTCAAGAAAGCTTTCGGCTTAGCAGCCGCAACTATGATGTCCGCTGCAGCCCTGACTGGCTGTGCAACCGCCAAGACCAGCTCAAACTCTGGTAATAAGGCCAGCGACAACACGATCAGAATCGGGGTCAACCTGGAACTTTCTGGTGCAGTTGCCAGCTACGGCCAACAAGAAAAGAAGGGTGTTGCTTTAGCAGCTCAAGAAATCAACAAGAAGGGCGTCAAGATCGGCGGCAAGACTTATAAGGTTAAGCTGTATGTCAGCGACAACAAGTCATCAACTTCAACTGCCGCTTCTGTAGCAGCTCAGCTT
>SFHY01000034.1 GCA_004556255.1 Lactobacillus delbrueckii | reverse complement strand
TCAGTTCCAAGCGCTTGGTGCGGTTGTTGTTTGCAGTGATTGAGTAGTTCCGTGACCCGCAAACGCTGCAGGCCAAAGCTGCTTTCTTTACTGCCATAATATTCACCTTCAAACTTCATTTGATTTTAGCAAAAATCCGCCCTAAAAGCAACTATTATATGACTGACTTTGCCGGGCTTTATTTTCACACCTTAAGCGGCCCCTGTGTCATAATAGTACTAACAAAAATGCAGTTTACAGTATCGCCGGCTAGCCGGCCATGAGGAGAAGAAATGAACCAACACCCTGAATATTTGCTCAACAAGATCAAGTCCCCAGCTGACCTCAAGGTCCTGGACCTGGAAGAGATGAAGCAGCTGGCTTCAGAAATCCGCCACTTGATCATTGAAAAAGACGCGGCAGTCGGCGGCCACCTGGGTCCTGACCTGGGGATCGTGGAACTGACCATCGCCTACCACTACGTCTTTGACGCCCCCGGCGACAAAATCATCTGGGACGTCTCCCATCAGACCTACCCCCACAAGATGCTGACGGGCCGGGCTTATGCCTGGCTGGACCCGGAAGCTTACGGCAAGGTGTCTCCTTACACTAATCCCGATGAAAGTCCCTATGACTACTACGCGGTTGGCCATACTTCTACCTCTATCTCTTTAGCCACCGGCATGGCCAAGGCCCGGGACCTCTTAGGCGGCAGCGAGCGGATCATGGCCGTCATCGGCGACGGCTCTTTAACCGGCGGGATGGCCTATGAAGGCTTAAATAACGCCGCGCTGGAAAAAGGCAACCTGGTCATCGTCATCAATGACAACCAATGGTCCATTGATAAAAATGTCGGCGGCTTAACCACGGCCCTGAAGAAGCTGAGAGACAGCAAGGGGCGGGATCCAGAAAATCCTTTTAAAGCCTTCGGCTTTGACTACCGCTATGTGGCTGACGGCAATGATCTGGAAAGCATGATTAAGGCCTTCAAAGAAATCCGTGACGTTGACCATCCCCTGGTTTTGCACGTCAATACTTTAAAGGGCAAGGGCTATGAGCCAGCTATTGAGGATGAAGAAAAGCACCACTGGGTCAGCCCCTTCAACTTAAGCGATGATTCGCCAAAGACCGTTGCCGCGAGCCCGACTCCAGCGGAAATTGCCGTTAAGACCGTGGCCAGCGCTATTGACGGGGGCCAGGAAAACATCATGGCGATCACTGCCGCTATCCCTGGCGTCTTTGGTCTTGACCCCTTTAAAGAGTCTTACCCGGACCACTACGTCGACGTTGGCATCGCCGAGCAGGATTCCGTGGCCTTCGCAGCGGGCTTTGCCAAGGCCGGCGGCCGGCCGGTCCTTTTTGAAAACTCCACCTTCCTGCAGCGGGCCTTTGACCAGCTCAGCCATGACGTGGCGGCTAACAATTTGCCAGTCGTCATGATCGTGGCTGGCAGCGGGATCCGGGCCAACTCCAAGACCCACGTGGGCGTCTTTGACCAGGTCATGGTCAGCAACCTACCTAACTGGAAGTACCTGGCCCCGACCAGCTTGACTGAAGAAGCGGCCATGATCAACTGGGCCCTCAAGCAAAAAGACGGCCCTGTGGCCATCAAGCTGCCAGTCCGGCCAGTTCCAGCCGGCGGGGTTGTGCTTGAAGGCTACCAGCATATCCACTACCAAAAGCGGCGGGCCGGCAAGAAGATCGCCATCTTGGCTTTAGGCGACATGCAGGAACTGGGCAGCCAAGTGGCAGAAGAACTTAATGCTGCCCTCTACAATCCTTTGGCAGCTAATATCCTGGATACTGACTGCCTGGACCACTTGGCCCGGCACTACCAGGCCGTAATTACTTTAGAAAACAATATCCTAGACGGGGGCTTCGGGCAAAAGGTGGCCGGCTACCTGGCTGACCGGCCGGTTTTGGTCAAGACTTTCGGCGAAAAACGGGAATACACCGACGTTGACCAAAGTTATGACCAGATTCTGGTTCACAATCAATTGACGGCTGAGCAAATTGGCACCAGCGTCAAGCAATTATTTAACTAAGAAGCAGATATAAGCAAAAAGCTGATCACGCAAGGTGACCAGCTTTTTCTGTACTAGCATATTTCTTTTTATTCTCTTCTTCTCTTTTTACTATTTAACTCATTACTTGTCATGAGCAAGTAAATATTGCCGAACCGCTTGAGCGGTTGCCTGTTGCTGGGCCTTTCTGGAAATGGTTGCCTGCCCGTCCCCTTTTTGCAGGCCGTAATTGCCAAACTGGGCGTGGTTGCCGCCCTTGATGACCTGCTTAGTATAGTCTTTTGGCAGGTACTGGGGATTCTTTTGCAGCATCTTCGCGTTCCCGTCTTTTGACCCGTAGATACTGAGCACGGAAAAATTAGCCGCGTGCAGGTCCTTGGTTGGGTAGCCGGCCAGCATAATCAGGCCCCGGTAGTCTTTCAAGTGGTCCGCGCTATAGCGCGCTGCCATGGCCGCTCCCAGCGAGTGACCCGACATGTACCAGCTTTGGTAGTGGTAGCTAGCCCGGATCTTGTCTGCCTTGTTGAGACCGAAGAAGGCCATGTGCAGGGGCATGGCGACTAAGAAAACATCCGCGTCCTGGCTGGCGATTTGCTTTAAGAGGGGCGCGTAGGCGGTAGTTTCAACTTTCGCTCCCGGGTAAAAAATAATGGCATTCTTTTTTGAAGGACCGTCAAACAGGTAGCCTTCAGCCGTCCGCTTGACCTTGACTGTCTGACTGCTCTTCATCGCCTGCTGGGCCGTCTTGTCAGCGTGATAGTAGTTGCCAAAATAGAAGACAAAGGCAAGCAGCAAGGCGGCTAAAATTCCCGCCAGAGCCAGCAGCCCTTTTTGCTTCTTGGACATCTTATTCTTTTCTTTTGCTTTTTCTGTTTCTCTGTTTTTCCTTGTTTCTTTTCCAAACTTCCAAATTTCTCCTTGTCAGATTTATAGCCAGATTCTTATTTTAACAGAAAAAACGGCGGCTCAAGCGAGCCGTCGTTTTTCGCCCCTTCCCCTCCCTTATGGGAGACAAGAGGTCAGGAATGTAGGGAAAAGATTATTTCTTAAGGTGTTCGTTGACAAATGCGATGATCTTGTCGTCAGAGTCGCTCATGAATGGAAGCATGGCTTCCTCAGTCTTGTCGGTGTTGTGGCCGTTTGACTCCATGAAGTAGTACCAAAGGGCATCTCTTACAGGGGTGTCTGAGTCACTCCAATCAAAAACTTCTTTCATTGAACGATCCAGCAAAGCTGTCTTAACAATTTCTGACATTTTTGATTACCTCCTAAACAATTTTTTCATCCTACAACTATATTATAGTCCTATTTGGCTAAAATGTTTACGCACCTATCCGCAATTTTAGTTTGATTTTTTCCTTCACCCGGTATTTGGCCCGTCTGAGCCCCATCTCATTGACCTGGTACTGGCGCTTGATCTCCCCGGCCTGCTTATAGCCCAGTTCCAAAAGCAATTCTTCCAATTCCAGCATGCTCAAGGACTCAACCAAATCCTGCCAGTCCAAAACAGGCGCCGGCGGACTCGCGATCAAGCAGGAAGCCTGCTCAAGTTCGGGAGCAACGTCTTCCCAATAGACCTGGTCACTGGCGGCCAGGCGTTTTTTCCGCTTGCCCCGTCTGATCAAGTTGATGGCCCGGTTGTGCAGACTGACCTTATAAAAGCCGACAAAAAGCTTTCCCTGCTTTAAGTCAAAGCGCTTGGCCGTCTTATAGCAGAGGATCAAGGCCTCCTGCTCCCAGTCCTGGCTGTCATATAGCTCCACAAAATACTGCTTGATGGTGCCGCCGATCACAGGTAGGCAGCTGTAATACAGTTCCTTAAGGGCCTGCTCATCGTCATCTTTTTGAATCCGGCTGATCAGCAGGCGCTCTCTTTCCTTTGTCAATCCCATTATAAAAAGCCCTTTCATTCTGTTTGCCCACAGAATAAAGGACTTTTTACCTTGACAGAATCGAACCATTGTTTGATTCAATCACTTTTCGCAAACTGTAAACGATTTGCTTTACAAAGGGTGGCGGCTGTTAAAGGCCTGGTAGAGCAGGACCCCGGTTGCTACTGAAGCATTGAGGGATTGGACATGGCCAATCATCGGAATGGTCAGGGTCTGGTCCATTTGCTTAAGAAGCAGCGGGGAGATCCCTTTGCCTTCATTACCGATAACTAAAACAGTCTTGCCATTGGCATTCCACTTCCGGTAGTCATCGCCTTCCATGGCCGTCCCGAAGATCCAGTAACCCCGGTCCTTCAAGGCTTGGCAGGTTTGAACCAGGTTGTTCACCCGGGCAACTGGCACGTGGTCGATGGCCCCGGTTGAGGTCTTCGCCACCACGCTGGTCAGGCCGCTGGCCCGGCGCTTAGGGATGATCACCCCGCTGACCCCGGTCGCGTCGGCGCTGCGGAGGATGGAGCCCAGGTTGTGGGGGTCTTCAATATTGTCCAGCATGAGCAAAAGCGGAGCTTCTTCTTGGTCCAGTTTGTCCAGGAGCTGGTCAAAGTCGGCGTATTCAAAAGAAGCAACAGCCAAAACCAGGCCCTGGTGGTTTTCCCCGCCAGTCAGCTTGTCCAGCTTGTTTTTCGGCACCCGCTGGATGATCAAATGCTTCTTTTTGGCATAGCGGTAGACTTCTCTGGCAAAGTCCTCCTGAACCCCTTCAGCCAGGAAGACCTTGTTGATTTTTTCGCTGTCCTGGGTTTTCAAAAAGTCGATTCCGGCATGGCGACCGAAGACAAAATCCTTGTTAGTTGAAGACATATTCCCTTGTCCCTTCACTTTCCACCTCATCAATGCACCAGGCAATCAATTCCTTGACCCTGCCTTCTTCACCGGCCAGGTCCAAGTAGCCAAAGACTGCTTCAAAGCCGGTTGACATTTCATACGTGGCCAGGCTGGTGTTCTTGGCCTTGGTATGGGTCTTGGCATTTCTGCCCCGCCGGTAGGCCGTTTCTTCTTCTTCAGTCAAAAAGCCGGTATCCAGCATTTTGGCGATCAAGCCCGCCTGGGCCTTGGCTGAGACGTAATGGGTTGCTGCTCTTTGCAAGTTCTGCGGCTTCAGCATCCCGCCCTTGATCAAGTGCCGGCGGATGGCAGCTTCATAGATTCCGTCGCCTAAGTAGGCCAGAGTCTGCCCGCTCAAGGTGTTGGGATCAATTTTCTTTTCAGTTAACTTCTGTGCTTTATTCACGGCTCCACCTGGTTCCTTGCGGGGTATCCTTGAGGACTACCCCCATTTCCTTAAGCTGGTCGCGGAGTTCGTCACTCTTGGCCCAGTCCTTGTTCTTTCTGGCTTCCGTCCGCTGGGCAACCAATTCTTCGATTACGGCGTCATCATCGCCGGCTTCCTTGGCCAGGAGCTTGTCAACATCCAGGCCAAAAACGCTGAGCCAGGCAGCTAATTTTTCAGCAAAAAGCTGCAGACTCTCCTTGTCGGCTTTTTCAGCGTTGGCGTTAGAGTTGACAGCTGGCAGGGCTTCGTAGATGGCGGTCAAGGCATTTTGCACGTTGAAGTCATCATCCATGGCTGCTTCAAACTTAGCCGTGGTTTCAGCAAGCAGCTTGGCCAGGTCTGGGTCCGGCAAGCTTTCAGTTGCATCAGCCAGGCGGTAGTTGATCCCTTCCAAGGTGTTCTTGAAGCGGTCCAGGATGTTGGCGGCCTGCTTCAGGTTTTCCTCAGAGTAGTTAATCTGACTTCTGTATTGGACACTAGCCATGAAGAAGCGGAGAACCTGGGGGTCAACGGTCTTTAAGATATCGTGGACGGTCACGAAATTGTGCAGGGACTTGGACATTTTTTCCTCATCCTTGCCTACGGTCACGAAGCCGTTGTGCAGCCAGTAGTTGACGAACTTCTTGCCCGTCTTGGCTTCACTTTGGGCGATTTCGTTTTCGTGGTGGGGGAATTCCAGGTCCTGCCCGCCCCCGTGGATGTCCAGGGTGTCACCTAAGTACTTGGTGGACATGACTGAGCATTCAATGTGCCAGCCAGGCCGCCCCTTGCCCCATGGGGAGTCCCAGGCAATTTCGTCTTCCTCCTTCTGCCCCTTCCAAAGGGCAAAGTCGATCGGGTCTTCCTTGCGGCCTTGTTCTTCATCGTTTACGTGCTGGGAGGCCCCTTCTTCCAGCTGATCGATGTTTTGGTCGCTCAAGTGCCCGTAGTCAGCGAACTTTTTAGCCCGGTAGTAGACATCCCCGTCTGCTTCATAAGCGTAGCCCTTGTCGATCAGGGTTTGGATGAAGTCAATGATGGCCGGGATTTCGTGAGTTGCCCGCGGGTGGAGGGTAGCTTCTTCGATGTTTAAGGCCCGGGTGTCTTCCAGGAAGGCCTGGATGTAGCGTTCAGCTAATTCCGGCACGGTCGTGCCTTCTGCTCTAGCTTCGTTGATCATTTTGTCATCGACGTCAGTAAAGTTGGAAACGTAGTTGACCTTGTAGCCCTTGTATTCAAAGTAGCGGCGGATGGTGTCAAAAGCGATGGCGCTTCTGGCATTGCCGATGTGGATGTAGTTGTAGACCGTCGGCCCGCAGACGTACATGCTGACCTGGCCGGGAACCAGGGGTTTGAATTCTTCTTTTTGCCTAGTTAAAGTGTTGAAAAGCTTCACGATATTTTCCTGCTTTCTTTTACAAGTTTTTCCTTACCTGCAATAATTCAGTACTTAACACTCTACATTTTAACAGACAATCAGCGCCCGTGGTAAAATCTGAGGAAACAGAGCGAAACAGAAAAAATAGAGAGAAGAGAAGAGAAGAAATGACTTTACTGACTGATTTAAAAAATTACCAGCCCTTTAACGAGCAAGAAGCTGCCGACGTCAAAGAGATGATCTACCGGCTGGAGACCGGGGAAGAACTGTTCTTGCGGTCCAATTTGGCCGAGCACTTTACCGCTTCAGCCTGGGTGGTTAACCCGGCCCGGGACAAAGTCTTGATGGCCTACCACCGGATCTACGACTCCTGGGCCTGGCTGGGCGGACACGCGGACGGCGACCAGGACCTTTTGCATGTGGCCTTAAAAGAAGTCGCGGAAGAAAGCGGGGTTAAAGCAGATCCAGTCACGGACCAGATCTATTCTGTTGAGATTTTGACCGTGGACGGGCATGAGAAAAAGGGCAAATACGTCCCGTCACACCTGCACTTAAACGTCACCTACCTCCTGGAAGCAGATGACAGCTTGCCTGTCCGGCCTAAAGAAGACGAAAACAAGGCTGTTGCCTGGTTTGGCTTGGATGAAGCCCTGGAAAAGTCAACCGAGCCCTGGTTTGTCGACCGGATCTACTCCAAGCTGAACGCCAAGCTCCAGGACTATCCGGCAAAGTAAACAGGTAAAAGTCTTTTCTTATCTGCTTGCCTTCAGTTCCGCGCAGATCTGCTGGTGGCGGTCAGCGTAGAGGCTGCTCTTCTCCCAGATAAAGGTGAAGTCATGGCGAATCTGGAAGTCCCGCAAATTCAACTTCCGCAGCTTTCCTGCCTTTAAAAGGTCACTGACGGCAGTCTGGTACAAGAAAGAGACCCCGCAGTTGGCCAAAAGCAGCTGGGTGATCATCTGCATGTTGCCGACCTGGACATACTGCTTGAAGTCGCTCAGTTCCTGCCCCTGGGCGCCTAAGCTGTCCTCCAGGATCTTCCTGGTCCCTGAGCCCGGTTCCCTGACCAAAAGGCGCTGGTCAAAAAGGTCGGCGATCTGGTCCGGCTCCTTGGCAAAAGCCAAATCTGGCGAGCAGACGGCGATGAAGTCCTCGCTTTGGTAGCGCAGGCTGGCATAGCCCCTGGCCGGGTCCCCTTCGACCAGGGCAAAGTCCAGGTCCCCCTCATCCAATTTCTTGGTCAAAAACTGGGTGTTGCCGTAAACGACTTCGACATTGCTTTGGGGATGGTCTTTTAAAAAGCGGCTGAGGGGCCTGGCTAAGGCGTATTCCCCAATGGTCATGGTTACCCCAAAGCGGACCGGCGGCAGGTCAGCCTGCTTGATTTCCGCTTTGAGCAGGCGCTCATCGCTCTGCATCTGCCGCATGGCCTGACGGAGTTTCTCTCCCGCCGCGGTCAAGGTCAGTTTCTTGCCCTGGTAGCTGAAAAGCTTGACCTGGTACTCCTTCTCCAAATAGCGGATGTGCTGGGACACCGCCGGCTGGGTCACGTGCAGGCGGTCAGCCGCCCGGGTGAAGTTCATGGTCTCACAGACCGTTAAAAATGTTTTGACGCGAAAATCCAGCATCCCCTGCCTCCTTACAATAATTCTGCTTTATCATCAGATAATAATCTATAATTTTATTTTCTACCATTTTACTACTATACTAAAGCATGTTCAAAAAATATCTGGAGGCAAAAAGAAATGAATTGGATTAAAAAGAATCTGCCCGGCATCCTGGTCTGCCTGGCTATCGCTATCCCCGCCTGGCTCTTAGGCAAGGCCCTGCCGGTCATCGGGGGCGCCGTCTTCGCCATCTTGTTTGGCATGATCATCACCCTCTTTTGGGAAGACAAGAAAGGCGCGGCCAGCGGGATCAAGTGGACGTCCAAGTATATCCTGCAAACGGCCGTCGTTCTCCTGGGCTTTGGGATGGACCTGCAGGTAGTCGTCAAGACTGGCCGCCAGTCCCTGCCGATCATCATCTGCACCATCTCGACCTCGCTCTTGCTCGCCTGGCTTTTGCACAAGTCTTTAAACATCCCCGGTAAGATCTCAACCTTGATCGGGGTCGGCTCATCCATCTGCGGGGGCAGCGCCATCGCCGCTACCGCCCCGGTTATCGACGCTGACGACGACGAAGTGGCCCAGGCCATCTCCGTCATCTTCTTTTTCAACGTCCTGGCCGCCATCCTCTTCCCCATCTTTGGCAAGCTCCTGGGCTTTGACCAGACTTCGGGGACTTCTTTCGGTATCTTTGCCGGGACAGCCATCAACGACACTTCTTCCGTCACTGCCGCGGCGGCAACCTGGGACAGCATGTTCCATTTGGGCAGCCAGACCCTGGACAAGGCCGTGACCGTCAAATTAACCAGAACCCTGGCCATCATCCCTATCACCCTGGCCTTAGGCTATTTCACCGCCAAAAAGGAACAAAGAGGCAACAGCTTCAGCTTGAAGCGGGCCTTCCCTGCCTTCATCCTCTACTTTGTCCTGGCTTCCTTAATCACAACCTTTGCCCTGGCCAATGGGGTAAGTGCCAATGTCTTCCTGCCTTTGAAGGAGCTGAGCAAGTTCATGATCGTCATGGCCATGGCCGCGATCGGCCTTAACTCCAACATCGTCAAGCTGGTCAAATCCGGGGCCAAGCCCCTCCTGCTCGGCGCTTCCTGCTGGGCCGGGATCACAGCCGTCAGCCTGCTTTTGCAGCAGCTAATGGGCCTCTGGTAAAAAATAAAACAAACAATTTAATCGATTGTGATATGATCCCCGAAATTAGTGTCCTAATTTCGTGGGTTATATCAAATAGCGAGGCCTATGGGCCTCTTTTTTATTTTAAACAAAAAATCTTACCGACGGATGTATTACTTGACATCCATCAGTAAGAAAAATTATGGAGCCATAAAACTGCCTAAAATCGTTGATAACACTTGACTTAGAGTAGAAAAAAGGCGGATGCCCTCAATTCTTGAGATCATCTGCCTTTTTCGGGTTTATTTAGTTTTCCTTCTTCTTGCGCTTGAAAGCACCCAGGATGCCGATCCCGCCAAGCATGGAAGCAAGTCCTAAGCCAAAGGCGGCCTTGGAATTGTCTTCACCAGTTTGCGGCAGCTGGTCTTGAGCTTGCACAACCTCCTTGATGCTGTTCGTCTTGGCCGGTTCAGCGGTGTTGACGACCTTAGGCGCCTTTGCAGGCTTTTCTGGAAGACTTTCCACCTTGCCAGTTGGCGTAGTCTCACCAGGAGTCATGGTGTGATCGTATAGAACCTCAGTGTCCTTGGTTGGATCCTTCGGAGTTACAGGGTCGCCTGGTTTGCCGTTCTTTGGAGTCCAGCTTGGAACTTCTGGAACCTTGCCGTCCACGACCTTGGTTGGGTCTTTTGGATCAGTTTCATAAGGAACTGGGTTGGTCCCTGGA
>SFHY01000001.1 GCA_004556255.1 Lactobacillus delbrueckii | reverse complement strand
AAGCGCCAAATGAAATTGTCATAGCTTACTTCCTTTCTAAAAAAAGTCTAGCATGAAAACGATTTAGACACAATCGAAAGATTTTCCGAAGTTTTTACCAGCTTTTCTGTTATCCTTTAAGCATAGCTGAAAGGAGCATTTTTTCAATGAAAAATCTTGATTTTAAAATTGCCGGCATCTCCGTCGACGTCGACAAGCTTTTTACCAGCGGCGTGACCATCCTCTGGAAGCTGCTGATTTCGACCCTGGTCTTCTACCTGGTCAGCCATTTTGGCCGGAAAATTATCAAGCGCTATCTGGACAAGCACAACGACAAGCTTGTCCTCTCCAAAAGGTCCCAGACCATCTCAGCCTTGGTGAACAGCCTCTTCCGCTACACCATGGTCTTCTTCTACGTCTACTCCATCTTGACCATTCTGGGCATCCCTGTCGGCACCTTAATTGCCAGTGCCGGGATCTTCTCCTTGGCCATCGGCCTTGGCGCCCAGGGCTTCATGAGCGACCTGGTCAACGGCTTCTTTATCCTCAGTGAAGGTCAGTACGATGTCGGCGACAATGTCGAGATCGGGACTGAAACCGGGACCGTGACCCAGCTGGGCCTCAGAACCACCCAGATCGTCACCACTGACGGCACCTTGATCTTCATCCCCAACCGGCAGATTTCCATCGTCAGAAACCTGACCCATGGCGGGATTGGCCTTAACTTGGACATGAACCTGGATGCGGACACCGACCTCAAGCTGCTTTCCAGCCTGCTTGACCAGGCTGACGAAAAGCTGACTGACCTCCACGACAAACTGGTCAGCGGACCAACCCAGATCGGGGTCGTCGGCCAGCAGGGGCAGACGATCACCTACCGGGTCCACTTCCAGGTCAAGCCGGGCTTTGAAGGCAAAATCCGCCAGGCCTACTGGCAGACCTACCTGCAATACTTACAGGTCAACCAGATCAAATTTGGCCAGGAGCCGGTTATCATCAACAACAGTAAAAAAGCTTGATCTAAAAATGCTGAGCCGCGGCCCAGCATTTTTTTGATCTTAGTTGAATTGAGCGAGCCAAGCTGGCAGTTCTTCGATCAAAGCCTTGACTGCCTTGCCCCGGTGGGAGACTTCGTTCTTTTCTTCAGTGGTCATTTCGGCGAAAGTCTTGCCCTTGCTTGGCACGTAGAAGAGCGGGTCGTAGCCGAAGCCGTCCTTGCCGCGCGGAATTGCCAGAACTTCACCTTCGCAGGTGCCAGTTACAACCAAGTCCTTGTCTTCGTGGCCTGGCATGGTCAAAACCAGGGTAGTGACAAACTTGGCTTGGCGCTCGTCTTGCGGAACCCCGCCCAAGGCTGCCAAAAGCTTGCCGTTGTTTCTAGCATCGTTGTGGGCTTCGCCGCCGTAGCGGGCTGAGTGAACGCCAGGAGCGCCATTCAGTTTGTCAACCCGCAGGCCTGAGTCGTCAGCCAGAGTTGGCAGCTTGCTGAAGTCTGCCAAAGCGTGCGCCTTCAGCTTAGCGTTAGCTTCAAAGGTCGTGCCCTTTTCGTTAACGTATGGCGGGTTGTCCAAATCTGCATTTGACTTAAGCTCAATGTCCAGACCTGCCTTCTTGAAAGCTTCCTGCAATTCCTTAACCTTGTTTTGATTATCTGTAGCAAACAATAGTACTTGAGTCATATAGTGCTCCTATCATTTCAAAAAATAAAAAATCTCTCTACTGAAATTTTACCACTTATTCAAGCCTTTTCGAACTTACAAAGAGAGTAATTTCTGCTATTTTCACCGCTTTTTCAGTCCTGGAGAACTTTTTTCTTTTTTTCGGCGATTTCCTAGCCTTTTTCTAAAACTTGTTAAAAAATTTCACCATCCTGTAATATTTACGGTAGAATTAAAACAGCGAATAAGGATGAGGATTATGTCAGAACACAACGAACACGTATACTTTATCAATCAACTATACCGCGACTTCTTGTTGCCAACCATTTTAGGCGGGGACACGCCGGCGATTCTCTACTGGGCCGGCAAGCGGATCACCCGCAAATACGCCTTGAGCGAATTCGAAGACTTAAGCGAATTCTTCAAGATGGCTGAATTCGGCGATTTGACCATCGTTAAGGAGCGCCGCTCCTCAGTCATCTTCTCCTTGAGCGGGCAGCCAATCAGCGACCGCCTGGCCGCCGGCAGCCGGGAATTCTCCCTAGAAAGCGGAATGATCGCCGAAGCGGTTGAACAAAACCGGGGTCGGTCAGCTGAAGCTGAAATCGCCATCGACGACAAGAAAGAGACCGTTCAGATCACTGCCTTCTTCTAATAATCCAGAATATTGGGCAAGGCAAAAGAATATATGAAAAATACCAGAGTCAAAAGGCTCTGGTATTTTTGTTTCTATATTGATTTTCTATTCTTAGTCAGTGTACTGGTCAAGAATTTCGTTCAGCTTTTCCTTTGGAGTGTAGCCGGTCAAGCGGTCAACCACTTGCCCGTCCTTCTTGATCAAGAGGGTTGGGATGGCCATGATGCCAAAGTTCTTGGCCGTTTCCGGGTTGTCGTCAACGTCCATCTTGGTGAAGTGCACGTCTTGTCTTTCTTCAGCCAAAGCTTCGATGACTGGTGACTGCATCCGGCAAGGACCGCACCAGGTTGCCCAAAAGTCAACCAGAGCTACGCCATCCTTGGTTTCTTCTTCAAAAGTTGCGTCAGTAATTGCATCTACCATGTAAATACCTCAAATTCGTTAATCTGAAAAACATTATTATCTACTTACTGCTTTAAGTTTACTAGACTTACTTACTTTTTGCAAGTAGAATGCCTACTTTAAGGTCACGATCGTGGCCCCGGTCCCGCCTTCATTGGCTGGCGCGTAGCTGTAGGCCTTGACATGCTTGTTGCGCTTGAGATACTGCTGGACCCCCTGCCGGATGGCCCCGGTCCCGATCCCGTGGATGATGGTGACCGTGCTAAGGCCGGACAAAAGGATGGTGTCAAAGTACCGGTCCAAATTGACCATGGCTTCTTCATAGCGCTGCCCTCTAAGGTCCAGGGAACTATGAGCCCGGCTGGACCGGGAGGCGGAAGTGGCCCGTCTTTGGGCCTGCTGCTTCTGCCCGGCGGCCAGCTTGTCGATGTCCCTGTCGGTTACCTTGAGCTTGATCCGGCCCAAGGAAACCTCGTAGTCATGCTCACCCAGCTTCTTGGTCACCGTCCCGGTCTGCCCGTAAGACAGAACCTTGACCTTGTCGCCCACCTGGACGTGGTGGCGCTTCTTTTCCTTTTGCAGGACCTTATTTTTGGCCAAGTTGGCCTCCTGCTTGGCCAGCTGGTTGAATTCGCCCTTGGCGTCCATCAGCTGGTTGGTCTTGACCTGCATCCCTTCCTTGCGGGCTTCTTCCAATTCAGCAATAATCTTGTCGGCCTTCTTGCGCTTCTTGGCCACGATTTCGTTGGCCCGGTCCTGGGCAAAGTCCAGCTGCTTTTGCACCCGCTGGTTGTAGATGTCCAGGGCATCCTGCAGCTTCTTTTCCAGCTGCTTGGCCCGGTCCAGGCTGGTCTGCAGCTTCTGCTTATTTTCCGTAGCCAGTTTTGTCTGCTTGTTTAATTCGTCGATCATGTGGTTGATGTCAGAATCATCGCTGCTCATCAGCTTCTCAGCCCCGACTACCACGTCTTCCCGCATGCCCAAACGGCGGGCAATGGCAAAGGCGTTACTGTGGCCCGGAATCCCCATCTGCAGGCGGTAGGTCGGCGACAAGGTCTTGATGTCAAATTCCATGGAGGCGTTGGTGGTCCGCTCTCTGTTATAGCCATAGAGCTTGAGTTCCGGGTAGTGGGTCGTGACGATGATCTTGGCCTGCTTCTTCCTGAAGAAGTCCAGGATGGAGATGGCCAGGCTGGCCCCTTCTTCGGGGTCAGTCCCGGCCCCGATTTCATCGATCAGGACCAGGCTTTCCTTGCTTACCTGCTTCATGATCGCCACGATATCGTTGATGTGGGAGGAGAAGGTACTCAGCGACTGCTCGATTGACTGTTCGTCCCCAATATCAGCAAAAATCTGGTCAAAAACCGCCACGCTGGAGCCCTCATTGGCCGGAATAAAAAGACCAGATTGGGCCATCAGCTGGAGCAATCCTGCCGTCTTCAAAGTGATCGTTTTACCACCCGTGTTGGGCCCGGTGATCAAAATCGTGTCAAAGTCCTGGCCTAAAGCAATGTCATTGGCCACGACCTTGTCTGGATCAATCAAGGGGTGGCGGGCCCCCAGAAGCTTAAAGGACTGGTCAGCAGACAAAGCCGGCTGGCTGGCCCGCATCTGCTTGGCCAGCTTAGCCTTGGCCTGGAGAAAGTCCAATTCGCTTAAAGCCGCGGCCACCCGCTTGATAGCCTCCATCTCTTCTCTGGCGTCCAAAGACAGTTCGTGCAGAACCCGGTGGATTTCCTGCCGCTCTTCAGCCAGCAGGTTCTGCAGGCGGTTGTTTAAAGGCAGGATGGCGGCCGGTTCAACGAACAAGGTCTGCCCAGAGGCACTTTGGTCATGGACCACCCCACCGAACTTATAGCGGTATTCCTGCTTGACCGGGATAACGTAGCGGTCATCCCGGATGGTCACGATCTGCTCAGACAGGTACTGTCCGTTCTTGCCCTTGGTGTAGGCGGTCATCTTCTCCTTGATTTCTGCTTCCGTGGCCAGGCGGCCGTGGCGCAGGCGGGCCAGGTCAGCTGAAGCGGTATCCAGGACTTCCCCATCATAAGTTAAAGAAGTCCGCAGGCGCCGGTAAAGGTCATCCGGCAGTTCCAGATCATCCAGCAAAGTTTCAATTGCCGCCAGGTCCAAGGTCTCATTTTCTTCCGCGTCTTCTACAAAGCGGCTGCTTTCCTGGGCCAGGGTGAAAATCAGCAGGATATTGCCTAATTCCAGGGCGTTTAAGTCCGCCTTGACCTTCAAGCGCTTGAGGCTGGGTTCAACATCTTGAAAGTCAGTCAAAGGCAGCTGGCCCTTGATCCGGTCCAAATCAACCAGGGCCTTGGTTTCGCTTAAGGCCCGGCTGACCGTCTCCCGGTCGCTGGCCGGCTGGAGATTCAAGGCCTTGCTCTTAGCCGGGTCCGTTACCGCTTGTTCAGCCAGGCGGCTGGTAATTTCCTGGTATTCCAGAATGTCTAAAATTTTGTGATTCATCATCTCAGTAATTTGTCCAAAAATTTCCTAACAAAAAAAGCGGGCTAAGCACCCGCTTCTTTCTTATTCTGCAGAATCGTCGCCGCTCAAACGGTTATCTTCAAGGAAGGTGTTGAGCACCCCTTGAACCATGTCCCATTCAGCGTCAGAAGTGATTTCGTGCAGGTCGCTGCTGGTTACGTCGCCGTCTTCATCGGCATCGTAGCTGAAAGCCTGGACTTCAATTTCGTCGTCATCTTCTACAGCTGCCGGGTAAAGCAGGATGTAGGACTTGTCATTGTCGTCAGAATGGAAAGTAAATAATACTTCAAATAATTCTTCGTTGCCGTCTTCATCGATCAAGGTCAATTGTCTGTCTTGATCTTCGGCGCTAACTTCAAAAGCCATAGTTATTCCTTTCGCTGTAAATCCAAATAGTTCTGCAAAATCAACACAGCTGCCATTTGGTCAACGACCTCCTTGCGCTGCCGGCGATCATGCATTCCCGCCTCTTCAACCAAAATCCTCTCTGAGGCCACGGTCGTCAAGCGTTCATCGTCATAGTAGACTGGCAAGCCAAACTTCTGCTCCAGGCGCTCGCCCATGGCCTTGCTCCGGCTGACCGACCGGCCGGCCGTTCCGTCCATGTTCTTGGGCAGGCCCAGGACAAAGCCGTCCGCGTCATATTCGCGGACCAGCTTCTTTAAAGACCGCATACCGAAATTGTGCCGGTCTTCATCAATCGGGATCGTCATCACGGCCTGGGCGGTGATGCCCAAGGGGTCACTGACGGCCACCCCGATGGTCTTGGAGCCGACGTCCAAACCCAGCAGGCGCATTACTTGTCCTTGCCCAGGTAGCTCTTGACCAGTTCTTCGATGATTTCATCGCGTTCGTGCTTCAAGATCAGGTTCCGGGCGTCGTTGTGGCGTGGGATGTACGCTGGGTCGCCTGAAAGCAGGTAACCCACGATTTGGTTGATCGGGCTGTAGCCCTTTTCTTCCAGGGCCTTGTATACATCTTCCAGAGTGTCGCGGATGTTCTTTCCCTTATTCTGGTTAAAATCAAAGTGCATCGTCTTATCAAGCGAACTCATTGTTATTCCCCCTCTTTTGTCTATTCTACTTAAAAATTTTCTTTAACTCAATTATTTTAGCCTAATTAGTCCAGCTGGCTGACTGCGGCGTCGATGGCATCCTGCAGGCCTTCTGGCTTCTTGCCGCCGGCTTGGGCCATGTTTGGCCGGCCGCCGCCGCCACCGCCAAAGATAGCAGCCACGCTCTTGATCAAGTCACCGGCCTTCAAGCCCTTGTCCAGGGCCTTTTGGCCCAGGCTGATCAGCATGTTGGCCTTGTCTTCAGACTTAGCGCCCAGGATCAAGACGTCAGACTTGCCTTCGCTCTTCCATTGGTCAGCGATTTCCCGCAAGTCGTTCATCCCCTTGACGTCAGCGATCGTGGCGATAACCGTCAAGTCGCCAACCGTCTTGACCTGATCAAAGATCTTTCCGGCCTTGGAAGCGTTGATTTGTGCTTCGTAAGCGGCGTTTTGCTTTTCAGCGCTTCTGAGTTCTTCCTGCAGGCTGGCAATCTTGCTTTGGATGCCGTCAGCCTTAGTCGCCTTAACTTCAGCCTGGATCTGGTCCAGGATGTCTGAGCGGCCAGCTAAGTATTCGTAAGCCAGCTTGGAAGTTACGGCTTCAATTCTTCTGACCCCGGCACCGATGGCTTGTTCAGAAATAATCTTGAAGACGCCGATTTGGGAAGTGTTGTCGCAGTGGGTACCCCCGCAGAATTCGATGGAGAAGTCATCCATTTGCACGACTCTGACCTTGTCGGTGTACTTGCCGTCAAACAGAGCCAAGGCGCCCATCTTCTTACCGGTTTCCGGATCAGTTTCCGTGGTCTTGACCTTAATTGCTTCCCAGATCTTTTCGTTGACGATCTTTTCAACGTTCTTCAATTCTCTTGGCGTGGTTGGGTCAAGGGAAGTGAAGTCGAATCTTAAGTAGTCTGGTTCAACGACTGACCCGGCCTGGTGGGTGTGTTCACCCAATACTTGCCGCAAGGCAGCGTGCAAGAGGTGGGTAGCTGAGTGGGAGTGGCGGAGGCCTTCCCGGCGGGCGCGGTCAATCTTCAGCTTGTAGGTCTGCCCCTTTACAAGTGGCAGGACCACGTCGACAAAGTGCAGGTTCTGGTCGTTAGGCGCGTGCTGAACGTCAACTACCCGGGCAACTAAGTTGCCTTCTTGGTCGTAGATGTCACCGTGGTCAGCCACCTGGCCGCCCCGTTCAGCGTAAAATGGCGTCTTGTCGAAGATCAAGGTTGCCTTTTCCCCGTCAGCCTTGTCAACCAGCTTGTCGTCGACGATGATGTCAACCAGCTGGCTTTCTTCTTCGTAGACCCCGTATTCAAATACGCTCTTGTCCTTGATTTCCATCAAGGTTTCGTCTTGTGAACCCATGGATTGCAGGTTGCCCCGGGCCTTGCGGGCACGTTCCTTCTGCGCTTCCATTTCGGCGTCAAAGCCATCCTTGTCAACCTTCAAGCCCTTGTCTTCAGCAGCTTCAACCGTCAATTCGTATGGGAAGCCGTAAGTGTCGAACATCTTGAAGGCATCCTTGCCGGAGATGGTCTTGTCTTCGCTGTTTTCAGCCTTGGCAATCAAGTCGTCCAGCAAAGTCAAGCCGGCTTCCAAAGTTGCACCGAAGCGGTCTTCTTCGTTCTTGATGACCTTGCTGATGAATTCAGCCTGGTCGCTGACTTCTGGGTAGTGGCTCTTCATGATGTCGCCGACAACTGGTACCAGCTTGTACAGGAAGGCGCCGTCGATACCCAGCTTGCGGCCGTTCAAGGCTGCCCGCCGCAAAAGCCGGCGCAAAACGTAGCCGCGGCCAGTGTTGCCTGGCAGGGCCCCGTCACCGATGGCAAAGGAGATGGCCCGGATGTGGTCAGCGATAATCTTGAAAGAAGTGTCGTCAGCCTTGTTTGCACCGTACTTCTTGCCCGCGCTCATTTCTTCAGTAGCGTGGATGATTGGCAAGAAGAGGTCGGTTTCAAAGTTGGTCGGGGCATCTTGCAGGATAGACAGGACACGTTCCAGACCCATCCCGGTATCGATGTTCTTGTGCGGCTGTTCAACGTAGCTGCCGTCTGGCAGGTGGTTGAATTCTGAGAAGACGATGTTCCAGATTTCCAGGTAACGGGCGTTTTCCCCGCCTGGGTAGTTTTCCGGGTCGTCTTCTGGCACGTCATTGTTTTCCTGGCCGCGGTCGTAGAAGATTTCTGAGTCAGGACCACATGGGCCTTCACCGATGTCCCAGAAATTGTCTTCCAATTGCACGATGTGGCTTTCCGGCAGGCCGACGACTTCATGCCAGATCCGGTGGGCTTCAGTATCCTTAGGGTAAACAGTTACGTAAAGCTTGTTCTTGTCCAGGTCCAGCCAGTCAGGACTGGTCAAAAATTCCCAGGCCCAAGGAATCGCTTCTTCCTTGAAGTAGTCACCAACTGAGAAGTTGCCCAGCATTTCAAACAAGGTTTGGTGGCGGGCAGTCTTACCGACGTTTTCAATGTCGTTGGTTCTGATTGACTTTTGTGAGCTGGTAATCCGGCGGTTCTTTGGCACGACTGAGCCGTCGAAGTACTTCTTCATGGTTGCCACCCCGGAGTTGATCCAGAGCAAAGTCGGGTCATCCTTTGGAATCAGGCTGGCTGACTGCATGACCATGTGACCGTGTTCAGCAAAAAAGTCGAGGAACATTTGCCGAAATTCTGAACTGTTTAACTTTTTCATTAAAATCTCCTAAAAATACAAAAAACAAGCATGTTTGCCTTCTTCAAGGACGCTCTAGACGCGGTACCACCTTGATTGCAACAATGCTTGTTACCTCTTGATTATCTTAAATTGATCACTTTAAGGAGCATTTCCTGCCTGGTGATAAACCCTTCCCAGCTGCCGGTTCTCTCTTTGAATCGCCTGGACAGAAAACATGTCTTAAACGTCACTAATTTTACTACTTAGAGAAAAAATGTCAACGGTTTTGCTCGCGCTTGCGCTTACGGAGGCGCTTTTGGTGGCGCATTTCGTGGCGGGCTTCAATCTTCCGCTTCTTGCGGTTGTCTTCTTGAATCGCCTGCTTGATCTTCTTCTTGTAGCCAGGCTTGCGCTTGGACTTGACCTTCTTGACCACGCCCTTCATGTGGGGGTCAAGCTGGCGGTTTGAGGCCGTCCGGTTGTCCCGGCGGCGGTAGTGGGTCCGCGGAGCGAGCGCCCCGTCCTTGATTTCAACGAAGTCAAAGTGGACGCCCATGTGCTCCAAAGCCCCAACCCGGTTCATCTCTTCTTCTCTGACCAAAGTCACCGCGTGGCCCGGCAGGCCGTTCCGGCCAGTCCGGCCAATCCGATGGATGATGAATTCCAGGTCCTTGGGAATCTCATAGTTGATGACCAGGCTGACGCCAGGCAGGTCGATCCCCCGGGCAGCCAGGTCGCTGGCCACGACATACTGGTACTGGCCGGCCCGGACTTCCCGCAGGGTCCGCTTTCTTTCCCGTTCGGTAATACCGCCGTGGATCTTGGCCACCTTAAGCCCTTGCTTAGTCAGGTAGTCAGCCAGTTCGTCGACCATCTGCTTGGTATTGGCGAAAACCAAGGCCAGGTAAGGCTGGCCCATTGTCAAAAGCTTGTAGACGATCTTCTTTCTGTCCTTGCTGCCGATGTCCAAGAGGTCGTTCTTGATGGTTGGGGCAATAACTGCCGGGTTATCAATCACGATTTCTTCTGGCTTGGCCATGTACTTCCGTAAGAAGTTGGTCAGCTTGACCGGAATCGTGGCTGAAAAGGCGGACATAACCACGTCCTTTGGCAGGCGGGCGGCAATCTTGTCCACGTCAGCCAGGAAGCCCAAATCCAAGGTCATGTCGGCTTCGTCGATGACAAAGTTCTTGACCTGGTCCAAAAGCAGGATCTTCTTGTCAGCAAAGTCCAAAAGCCGGCCCGGAGTGGCGATAACCAGCTGAGGCTTGTTCTGCTCAAATCTGGCGATCTGCCGGTCCCGGTCGCTGCCCCCGGCCAGGTGGGCAATGGTAATGTTTAAGCCGGAGGCGTCTCTCAGCTGGCGGGCCACCCGGTAAAGCTGGTCAGCCAGTTCCCGGCTGGGAGCCGTGACGATGGCCTGGACACAGCGGGCGTCTTCATCAATGGCGTTTAAAATCGGGATCAAGTAGGCGTGGGTCTTCCCGCTCCCCGTAGCCGCCTGGACGATCACGCTTTCGCCTTTCAGCATGGCCGGGATGACTTTTTCCTGCACCGGAGTCGGTTTAGTAAAGCCGATCTTGGCCAAGCCTTGGCGGATTTCGCTTCTTAAGCGGGTATCAGTAAAAATGTTATTCATGGTCTTCCTTGTATTTCTTGGTTACTTCAACTAATTCTTGGAAAATCTGGTCAATTTCCGCCCGGTCATGGGCCGTTGCTCCAGAGGCTAATTCATGGCCGCCACCGTCGTGGGCTTCAGCCAGCTTGTGGATGTGCGGACCCTTTGACCGGTAGTGAACCCGGTAAGTGCCGTCTTCTTTTTCCACGATGACCAGCCAGGTCAGGATCCCCTTGATCCGGCCCGGGGTTGAAACAGTGACTGAAGCTTGCGGCTGGGTAACGCCCAATTCCTTTAAGTCAGCCTGGCTAATTACGGCGATAGCGACCAGGCCGCTTTCGTCCAGCTGCATTTTCTCCAGGGCCAGGCTTTGCAGCTTGGCCTGCTGGAAGGTAACTTCACTTTCATTTCTAGCGATTTGGGAGATGTCGATCCCCGTCTCCATCAAGCGGGATACTACTTCAAAGGTGTGAGCGCTGGTCGCGTCGTACATGAAGCGGCCAGTGTCGCCGATAATACCGGCGTAGAGGGCCAGGGCGATTTCCTGGTTAAGGGGCAGGCCTTCTGCTTCGATAAAGTCAGCGATAATTTCACAGGCAGCAGCGGCTTTTGAGTCAACGTAAGACATGTCAGCGTATGGGTCAACGTCCGGGTGGTGGTCAATCTTGATTAGGTAGTCCCCCAGCCGGTAGCGCTGGTCAGAGATCCGCGGCGTGTTGGCCGTGTCAGTCGTGATCACCAGGGCGCCTTGGTAGTCTTCATCCTTGACTTCGTCCATGGTGTTGATCCAGTCCAGATCACCGACGTCATTTTCCCCGGTGCAGAGAATCTTCTTGTCCGGGAACTGCAGGCGCAGGCTTTTAGCTAAAGCGGCCTGGGAGCCGATAGCGTCCGGGTCGGGATTGGTGTGCCGGTGGAGGATGATGGTTGGATATTGCTTAATCTTACTGAAAATTTCGTCAAAAGTGTTCATCGCGGGATCCTTTCTGCCTTATGAGTTCAAAATTTTATTTTAGCAAAAAACCAGCCTTTTAGCTATTCATCTGCAAAAAGACTGATTTCCTGATAATGTTTTTCTTCAAGTTCGCCGGCGGACAGGCCCAAGAGGCGAATGCCCTCAGCCAGGAATTCCGGTTCCCTGCCCAAGAGCTCCTTGGCCAGCTGATAAAAGACTTCCGGGTCACAGGTCGGCTGGACCTTCTGCCGGCGGGTGATAGTCTTGAAATTGCGGTCGCGGACCTTCAAAACGACCACCCGGGCTAAAAGATTTCTCTCCTTTAGTTCAGCCGCCACCGTCTGGCTGAAGTCTTTTAAGTAGGCCTCAGCCCGGTCCTGGTCATAGATAACCGGCTCAAAAGTCCGCTCCTTGCCCAGGGACTTGCGCTGCCTGGAGGCTTGGACGGGGCTTAAGTCGATGCCGTAAGCATGCAGGGCCATGTAGTAGCCGGACTTCTTATAGTCTTTTAAAAGGCGGCTGAGCCCATAATTTCTGATGTCACGGCCGGTCAAAACGCCTGCTTCTTTCAGCCGCTCCTGGGTCTTCTTGCCGATGCCGGGGAATCTCTTGATCTCCTGCCTGTCTAAAAAGTCCTGGGCCCGGTCCGGGGCAATATAGCTGCGGCCAAAAGGCTTGGCGTATTCTGACCCCATCTTGGCCAAAAACTTGTTGTAGCTGACCCCGAAAGATGAGGTCAAGTGCAGCTGGCGGAAGATCTGCTCTTGCAAATAGCTGGCCAGCTCCAGGGCGCTTTTGCCGGGGATCTTGCTTCGGGTCACGTCCATATATGCTTCGTCTAGCGCCACGCTTTCGATCTGGTCGGTCAGTTCATGCATCAAGTCATGCACTTGCCCGGAAACCCGGTGGTACTTTTCAAAATCTGGTTCAACGAAAACCAATTCTTCAGCTGGAATCAGCTTGACGGCTTGGGCGGCCGCCATGGCTGACCCGACCCCGTACTTTCTGGCCCGGTAGTTGGCGGTGGCGATCACGCCGTGGCCGCCTGTTTTCCGGGGGTCCCGGGCAATCACGACTGCCTTATTCGCCAATTCCGGCCGGTCCCGCATCTCAACTGAAGCGTAGAAGGCGTCCATATCCAGGTGGATGATCCGGCGGGAAAAATCGTTCCTGGGCAAAAGGTCAATATCGGCCATTACTTGTAAATCCAGCCATCCTCAGGATCCGCGAAGATCTTGCTAGTATCCGGCCCCATGCAGTAAGGGCGGTACTTGACCGGCTTTTCGCCCGCGGCGTTTGCCTTTTGCCAGGCAGCTTCAACCGCGTCCACGAATCTCCAATACTGCTTCAGTTCTTCCCACTTGGTAAAGTTGGTGGAGTCATTGACAAAGACGTCGTGGATCAAGCGTTCATAGCCATCTGGTACTTCAGCTTGTTCATCTTCGCTGTAGCGGTAGCGGAATCTTTCAAGGCGGAGGTCACCGCCGGCGACAGTCTTGCCGTTTAAGCGGAAGTAGACCTGGTTGACCGGGTCAATCTCAATGGTCAGCACGTTAGTCTTAGCCTTATCGCCATACAGGCCAGCTTCATCCTTAAAGACTACGTCCACCCGGGTCTTCTTTTCCCGCATTTCCTTGCCCGTTCTGAAGTAAACCGGCACGCCGGCCAAAGGCCCCTTGCTAAATTCCAAACGGCCAGCCACGTAGGTTTCAGTCTTGGAATCTTCCGCCACGTTCGGCTCCTTGACGTATTCAAAAGTGGTTTCCGTTCCTAGATACTGACCGCGGATGATGTTTTCGCTGACGGCTTTTTCATCTGGGATAACTAAAGATGCCAAAAGTTCTTCTTTTGCCGCGTGGATGGCCTTGTCAGACAAGTCTTTCGGCTCTGGCATGGCCAAAAGGGTGATGATCTGCATGATGTGGTTCTGAACCATGTCCCGCAGGGCACCGGAGTTGTCATAGTAGCCGCCCCGGGCTTCAACGCCCAGCCGTTCAGCCAGGGTAACCTGGACATTTTTAACCGCGTCGGCGTTCCAAATCCGCTTAAGCAAGGAGTTGCCAAAGCGCAGGGGCAGGATATTCTGCACCATTTCCTTACCCAGGTAGTGGTCAATCCGGAAGACCTGGTCTTCGTTAAAGGAGCCGCGGATCTGCTGGTTCAAGACTTCCGCGCTGGCCAGGTCAGTCCCGAATGGCTTTTCAACCACCAGGCGGTTAAAGCCGGTCCCGGTCAAATGCTGGTCGGCAATGTGTTCGGCGATCGTCCCAAAGAAGCTTGGGGCCATGGCCATGTAGAAGATGCGGTTGCCGCCGCATTCATAGTGCTCGTCCAGTTCCTGGGCCAATTGCTTCAAAGTCACATAGTGTTCAACGTTGGTTACGTCGTGGGACTGGTAGTAAAAATGGCTGGCAAATTCCGTCAGCTGTGCTTCGTCGACCTCTTCCCAGCTTTCATGGACAGCTTGGGCCACCTGCTCGCGCAGGTATTCATGCGACCATGGCCGCCGGGCTGTGCCGATAACGGCAAAATTGTCATGAATGACATTCCGGCGGTAGAGATTGAAGAGGGCCGGATAGATCTTGCGGTGGGCCAGGTCGCCGCTGCCGCCGAAAAGGATCATTACTGTTGGAATATTGTTCATTATAGTACCTCAAAAAAATCAACTACTAACTATTTTAGCAATTTATCGGCGCAGGCAAAACAAAAACGTCCCCGAAGGAACGTTTTGTTCGTTTATTCTTGGCTGTCTTCAGCCTTGTCTTCTGCTGGAGATTCAGTCTTAGCTTCTTCAGCTGCGGAAGTCTTTTCTTCTTCCTTTGCTTCTGCTGGCTTTGCTTCTTCAGTTGCTTCTGCGGCGTCAGCTTGCTTCAAAACAGTTCTGACTGCCAGTCTGGAGAAGGTCAGGTAAATACCGTCAGCGTCCAAGACGATAGTCTTGTCGGCGTCGTTGATTGAGTCGATCTTGCCGCGCAGGCCGTCGACCATTTCCACGCTGTCGCCCTTCTTGAGCTGATTCATCATTTCCTGGCGCTGCTGTTGCTGCTTCTTTTGCGGCTTGATCATGGTAAAGTAAGTAAAACCAAACAAAACGGCCAGCATAACCAGCATAAAGATGCTGCTACCAGCACCATTGTTGGCTGCGGCTAATGCAAAAGTATTCAAATTATCCACCTCATAAAATTTATTTGCCGCTTTTTGGCAGATGCCAAAAGGCTTTAACGAACATTATACTGTAAACCAGATCTTTTTGCTATTCTTCCTCACCGGGCAGGGGCAAATTCAGCTGCTGGTAGGCCTTCTGGGTTACTACCCGCCCCCTTGGGGTCATGACGATAAAGCCATTTTGCAAAAGATATGGCTCATACAGGGACTCAATCGTCTCCCGGTCTTCCCCGATATTGGAAGCCAGGGTCCGGATCCCGACCGGGCCGCCCCCATAGCTCAAAATCATGGTTCTCAGCAGCTTGCGGTCTGTTTGATCCAAACCAGCACTGTCAACTTGCAGCTGCTTTAAGGCCATGGCCGTGGTTTCCAGGGAGATTTCTTTTTCTCCCTTGACTTCCGCAAAGTCCCGCACCCGCTTTAAAAGGCGGTTGGCCACCCGGGGCGTTCCCCGGGACCGGCGGGCCAGTTCATGGGCAGCTTGCGGGGAAATCTTGGTGTGGAAGACCTCGCTTGAGCGGAGGATGATTTTTTCCAAGTCTTCGACCTGGTAGTACTGCATGTGCTCAACGATCCCGAAGCGGTCGCGCAGAGGCGCCGACAACTGCCCGGCCAGGGTGGTTGCCCCGATCAAGGTAAAAGGCGGCAGGGGCAGGTGGATGGCATGAGTCGTCTGCCCTTCCCCAACCACGATATCGATGTAAAAGTCTTCCATGGCTGAGTAGAGAACTTCTTCAACCGGCTTGGCCAGGCGGTGGATTTCGTCGATAAACAAAACATCCCCAGGCTCAAGATCGGTTAAAAGAGCCACCAGGTCCCCGGCCCGCTCGATGGCCGGACCGCTGGTGCTTTTTAAATTGACGCCCAATTCATTGGCAATGACAAAAGCCAGGGTGGTTTTACCCAAACCTGGCGGGCCATAAAGGAGGACATGGTCCAGGGCCTCGTCACGCTGGCGGGCGGCCTGGATGTAGACTTCCATGTCTTTTTTGACATACCCTTGCCCGATATACTGGCTGAGCAGCTGGGGCCGTAAGGACAGTTCTACCGCTTCCTCGCCTTCGGCGGCTTCCTGGCTGGTCAAATGTTCTTCCGTCATCTTCCTTTACCCCCTATTTCTTCAGCAAAAAGCCCAAGCCCTGCTTGATGTATTCGTCAGCGGACATTTCCGGCAGTTTCTCCAGTTTTGGCTTGATCCGGTCAACTTCCTTTTGGCTGTAGCCCAAAGCCCCAAGGGCCAGGAGGGCGTCTTCCAGGGCCGGGGAAGTACTTTTGACAGGTTCGTCTTCGGTAAAGAGGTTTTCAGCCACATAGTTGCCCATCTTCCCCCGCAAGTCCAGGACGATCTGGGATGCCGTCTTCTTGCCGATCCCCGGGAAACGGGTCAGGTAGGAAACTTCGCCGCTTTCAATGGCGGAAGCCAGCGCCCCATTGTCTTCAGCGGCCATGATGGCCAGGGCAGACTTGGGACCGATCCCGGAGACTTCATTAAGCTTGTTGAAGAGGCCCTTGTCTTGCTGGCTCTTGAAGCCATAGAGGGTCATCCCGTTTTCCCGGACGACCTGTTCAACGTAGATCCGGGCCTTGTCCCCCTCTTTGTAGGCATAAGGGGTCGGGGTCAGGATCCGGTAGCCGATCCCGGCCACTTCAATGACGACATAGGCCGGATTAACCACGGTAATGGTGCCCTCAAAATACTCGTACATCTAACTTTGTCACTTCCCTTTCTTAAAAAGCTTGCTTAAATCATTCTGGCTCAAGCGGACGACGGCGACCTGGCCGCTGGCATCCCGGTAAGGGTCGCTGGCCGTCTGCAAACGGAGCAGCAGGTCGGCTGCTTCAGCGCCGGTTAAATTGACCCGGCGGGAAACATTGCTTTCCGCCGCCTTAGCCGCCACCAGCTTCAAGAGACTTTTTCCATCGCTTTCCCGGCTGGACAAGAGCTGGTCCAAGAGCTCCCTTACCTGTACGGTGACTTCCCCTTTCAGCCAGGTTGGGTAAGAGTGCATCAAGAGAGTGTTTTGGCCAAAGTCTTCCATCTCCAGGCCCAGCTGGCGCAAAAGGGGCAGCTGGTCTTTTAATTTCTGGTAGTCATAGACGCTGAAGTCAAAGACCAAAGGCTCAAGCAAGCCTTGCTGGTAGTTCTCGTCTTTTTCCAGGCTGGCTAAAATCTGGTCGTACTCCAGCCGTCTTCTGGCCGCCACCTGATCAACCAAGTAAAGGTCGCCCCCGTGTTCAGCTAGGAGATATCCCCCCATCTGGCCCAAAAGGCGGAGAGCTGGCAGGTGCTGCCTTAAAAGCTGGTCGCCTTTTGAAATAACCGGGCTGGCACTTTTTTCCTCTCCGCCCACAAAAGGCGGCAGGGCGGTCTGTTCTTGGACATGCTGGTCCCAGGTCTTGGTTAAAACGTACTGGTCATCTTCTCTGACCTGGTTTAAGTCCACGTATTCCGGAGCAGAAGTTTTTTCTTTCTCTTCTTGTTTATTTTCTTTCTTCTCTGCTTTTTCTTTTGTCTCTTTTGTCTCTGTTTCTTTTTTATTAGTTATATCTGTTTTGCTTTCCGGCTCAGCCACCTGGGAGACTTCCAGCTGGAAGTCGTCTGGCCTGCGGGTATCGACCACGTTTGGCTTTAGGTTGAATTCCAATTGGTCCAGCTGGGTCTTGTCTTTAAAAGGAGTCAGCTGAAAAAGCGGGCTGGCCTCGTCCTCATCCATTAAAGCCTCAGTCACGGCACTGGTGATCAAGCGGCTGAGCTCTTTTTCCTTGGACAGGCGGACTTCTTCCTTAGTCGGGTGAACGTTGACATCGACCAAAAGCGGGTCCGCCTCAATCGCCAAAACCGCGATCGGGTACTTGCCCCCTAATTTATTCCCGTAGCCGTCCAAAAGGGCACTGGAGAGCTGGTAGTTTTTGATGTAGCGGCCATTGAGCAAAATCGAGATAAAATTGCGGGATGACCGGGTCAAGTTTGCTTCTGACACCAGGCCATAGAGGGTAAAGTCCGGGTCCTCATTTTCCACCGTCAGCATTTTTTCGGCGACTTTGCGGCCGTAAATATTGGCCACGTCCTGCTTTAAGTTGCCGTTGCCGGGCGTTCTGAGCAAGACTTTCCCGTCACTGGCCAAAGTCAGGCTGATTTCCGGGTGGCCCAGGGCAATCCGGTTGACAATATCCACAATCTTCAAGAGTTCAGTCTTCGGGCTCTTCAGATACTTCAGCCGGGCCGGAGTATTGTAAAAAATATCCCCGACCGTGATCTTGGTCCCCTTGGCGCTGCCGGCATCTTCCTGGAACTTTTTCACCCCGCCGGCAAAAGCCGCCCGGGTGGCTGTCTGCCCGTCAGTTGAGGTCAAAATTTCCACATGGGCTACGGCGGCGATGGAAGCCAAAGCTTCCCCTCTAAAGCCCAAGGTCGCGATATTGAACAAGTCATGCTCATCTTGAATCTTGCTGGTTGCGTGCCGCATAAAGGCCAGGTCAACCTGGTCCGGGGCAATCCCGCTGCCGTTGTCTTGGACAGAAATCTGCTTTAAGCCCGAATGCTGGACTTCAACCCTAATCCGGCTGGCCTGGGCATCAATCGCGTTTTCGACCAGTTCCTTGACCACGCTGGCCGGCCGCTCAATAACTTCCCCGGCCGCGATCTGGTTGGTCAGATTTTCTGAAAGTTCATGAATTTTCGCCATTATTCTTCCTTCAAGGCCTGCTGCCAGTCAGCTACCAGCTGCATGACTTCCAGCGGCGTCTTTTCATTCAAGTTGACCTGGCTGATCTCGTCTAACAGTTCCTCCTGCTCTGCCTTGAGCGGGTTCTCTTCCACTACTTCCACCGGACTGAAGAGGTCCAGCTGCTGGCTGCTTGAGTTGATCTCCCGGCCCCCTTCTGCTTCCAGGCGCTTGAGCATGCTGGAGGCTTCTCTTAAAACGGCCCGCGGCAAGCCAGCCAATTTGGCCACGTGAATCCCGTAAGACTGGTCGGCTGGTCCTGGCAAAATCTTGTGCAAAAAGATCAGCTTGCCGTTTTCTTCCGTTGCTCCGACGTGGATGTTCTTTAAGTGCGGCAAAGTTTCATCCAGTTCCGTCAGTTCATGGTAGTGGGTGGCAAAAAGGGTCTTGGCGCCGACCTTGTCATGCAGGTACTTGATGATCGCCCCGGCCAAGGCCATCCCGTCGTAAGTGGCCGTCCCCCGGCCGATTTCGTCAAACAGGACCAAAGACCGGCTGGAAGCGTGCTGGAGGGCCTCATTGGCCTCGCTCATTTCCACCATGAAGGTGGATTTGCCGGAATAGAGGTCGTCAGCGGCCCCGATCCGGGTGAAGACCTGGTCAAAAACTGGCAGCTTGGCACTGTCTGCCGGCACGAAGGAGCCGATCTGGGCCATGATGGCGATTAAGGCCAGCTGCCGCATGTATGTGCTCTTACCAGACATGTTTGGCCCCGTAATGAGGTAGATGCTGGTGTCTTCATCCATGACTAAGTCGTTAGGGATATAGGAGCCAGCTGGTAAAACTGCCTCAACAACCGGGTGGCGGCCGTTTTTAACGGCGATTTCTTTTTTGCTGGAAAAACTTGGCCGGCAGTAATTTTTCTCTTCAGCATCCTGGGCAAAGGCCACGAAGACGTCCAGGGCAGCCAATTGCCGGCCCAGTTCCTGCAAGGCCGGGATATGGGCCTTGACGGCCTCTCTCAGCTGGCTGAAGAGCTCGTATTCCAGGTCGGTTGACCGGCTCTCAGCTTCCAGTATCAAGTTTTCGTGTTCCTTTAATTCCGGGGTAATGTAGCGCTCAGCATTAGTCAGGGTCTGCTTTCTGGTGTAGCGGTCCTGGGGCACTTTAGCGACATTGCCCTTGCTGACTTGGATGAAGTAGCCAAAAACCCGGTTGTAGCCGATCTTCAGATTGTCGATCCCGGTTCTCTGCCGCTCTTCCATTTCCATCTGGGCCAGCCACTTTTTCCCGCCATTCATAGCTTCTCTGTACTTGTCCAGGTCCTCGCTGACCCCGGCCCGGATAATGCCGCCGTCTTTAGCGGAAATCGGCGGCTGGTCAACTATGCAGTTAGTGATGCTTTCAGCAAGTTCACTTTGCGGGTCGATCCCCTGTCCGTATTTTTCCAGGTCCGGATTGCCCGATTCGGCCAGGGCCTGGATGATCGGCTTGGTCGCCTCCAGGCTTTTCGCCAGTTGCAAGAGCTCACGGGGGTTGACATTGCCAAAAGCCACCCGGCCGCTTAACCGTTCCAGGTCATAGACCCCCTTCAAGGAGTCAACGATATTTTCCCGGGTAAAGTAGTCGTCCAAAAGGGCTTGCACCATCTGCTGGCGCTGGTTGATCCGGTCTAAAGACAGAAGCGGCCGGCTCAGCCACTGCTTTAAAAGCCGGCCCCCCATGGCCGTGGTAGTCTTGTCCAAAACCCAGAACAAAGAGCCCTGCTTCTTGCCGGTCGTGGCTGACTGGGTCAGTTCCAGATTCCGCTGGACTGTGTTGGCCATCTGCAGGTACTGGCCGATTTCAAAGCTTTCCGCTACTTGCAGGTGGGCCAGGCTCCGCTTTTGCGTGGCCAAAAGGTAGACGACCAGCTGGCGAACGGCGTCTTTTTCCATAGAGTCTGTCAGTTTCTGCTGGACATAGGAAATTTCCGCGTGCTCGCCTTCCAGTTCTGCTGGCTCAGACACGGTGATGTTGGCCTTTTGCAGGCTGTCCCGGTCGCTGGCGCTAAGGTTGCCAGCAAAAACGACTTCCCGGGTTCTCAAAGACAGGAGCTCGTTGACCACCTCGGCGTAGTGCTTGACGTGGGTAGCAAAAATCTCTCCGGTTGACAGGTCACTGTAAGCCAGGCCATAGCCGCCCGCCTTTTCAACCACGCTAGTTAGATAGTTGCTTTCCTGGCTGTCGTCTGGTCCCTGGGCCATTTTGGTGCCGGGCGTAACCAGCTGGATGATCCCCCGCTTGACCATCCCCTTGGCCTTCTTCGGGTCTTCCAGTTGCTCACAGATGGCCACCTTGTAGCCCTTTTCTACTAAGGTGTTGACGTAAGAATCAACCGCCATGTGGGGCACCCCGGCCATAGGAATTGGGTTTTCCGACTTATTTGACCGGTGAGTCAGGGTTAACTCTAAAATCTGTGACCCCTTGACGGCGTCATCTTCATAGAGTTCGTAAAAGTCCCCCACCCGGTAGAAGAGAAAAGCATCCGGGTATTGCTCTTTAATCTGGTAATATTGCTCCATCATTGGAGTCGTGGCTTTTCTTGGCATAATAACTCCCTCGCTTATCGTATGCTTTCAATTATACAGCATTGCACGCAAAAAGAGCCCAGCTTTGAGCTGGACCCTTCTTACAGTAATTCTTGTGTGTGTTAAATTTCAGTATTTTACATCATACCTGGTTGAGCTGGGGCAGCTTCCGGCTTGTCTTCCGGAATTTCTGCCACAACTGCTTCAGTGGTCAGCAAGAGGCCGGCGATTGAAGCGGCGTTTTGCAGGGCTGACCGGGTCACCTTGGTTGGGTCGATGATCCCTTCGTCAATCATGTTGACATACTTGTCTTCAGCAGCGTTGTAGCCGACTTCCGGGTCAACCTTGCGCAGGTGGTCAACAACGACTGAGCCTTCTTGGCCGGCGTTTTCAGCGATTTGGCGAACCGGAGCAGTCAAGGCGCGGGCCACGATGTTGATCCCGGTTTGTTCGTCAGCAGTGTCACCCTTGGTTGCCTTAACAGCTTCTTCAACGTTAACCAAAGCAGTACCACCACCAGCTACGTAGCCTTCGTCAACAGCGGCGCGGGTAGCGTTCAAGGCGTCTTCTACCCGGTAGCGGCGTTCCTTGAGTTCAGTTTCAGTAGCAGCGCCGACGTGGATTACGGCTACGCCGCCAGTCAACTTGGCCAGACGTTCTTGCAGCTTCTTCTTGTCGAAGTCGGAAGTAGTGTCTTCGATTTGCTTTCTGATGGTGTCAACCCGTTCTTGGATGGTTTCCTTAGTGCCAGAGCCGTCAACGATAGTAGTTGAGTCCTTGGTGATAGTTACCCGGCGGGCTTGACCCAATTGGCTAAGCTGGGTGTCCTTGAGTTCCAGACCCAAGTCTTCAGAAATCACCGTACCGCCAGTCAAAGCAGCGATGTCGGCCAGTTGTTCCTTGCGGCGGTCGCCGAAGCCAGGGGCCTTAACGGCAACAACGTTGAAGGTACCGCGGATCTTGTTCAAAACAAGAGTTGGCAAAGCTTCGCCAGTCACGTCATCAGCGATGATCAAGAGAGCACGGCCTTGTTGCACGATTTCCTGCAGCATTGGCAAGATGTCTTGGATGTTGGAAATCTTCTTGTCAGTGATCAAGATGTATGGGTTTTCCAAGTCAGCTTCCATCTTGTCATTGTCAGTTACCATGTATTGGGACAGGTAGCCGCGGTCGAATTGCATCCCTTCAACCACACTCAGTTCAGTTTCAATCCCGCGGGAGTCTTCAATGGTGATGACACCGTCGTTGCCGACCTTTTCCATGGCTTCAGCGATCAAGTCGCCGATTTCCTTTGAAGCACTTGAAATTGAAGCAACTTGGGCGATTTGGTCCCGGCTGGAAACTTCGTGGCTGTTCTTGTGCAATTGGTCAACGGCTGCTTGGGTAGCCTTTTCAATCCCGCGGCGGATGCCAACTGGGTTAGCACCGGCAACCACGTTCTTCATCCCTTCTTGCACGATGGCTTGGGTCAAAACAGTGGCCGTGGTCGTACCGTCACCGGCGATGTCGTTGGTCTTTGAAGCAGCTTCAGCAACCAGCTTGGCCCCCATGTTTTCGTAGTGGTCTTCCAGTTCAATTGCCTTGGCGATCGTTACGCCGTCGTTGGTAATCGTTGGGTTGCCGTAGCTTTGTTCCAAGACGACATTTCTGCCCTTCGGCCCCAAAGTAGTCTTGACCGTGTTGGCCAGCTTGTCAACCCCGTTTAAAAGTGAACGTCTTGCGTCTTCTGAAAACTTGATGTCTTTTGCCATTTTTTAATTTGCACTCCTTAAATTACTTAACGATTGCCAAAATGTCTTTTTCATGAAGGACTAAGTATTCCTTGCCTTCGTACTTGACCTTGGTGCCAGAATACTTATCGTATAAAACTTCATCGCCCTCTTGGACGGTCATAGGAAGCTTGCTGCCATCTTCAGCGTAAAGGCCGCCGCCTACGGCAACAACCTTGCCTTGAGTTGGCTTTTCCTTTGCGTTGGAAGCAAGTACGATGCCACCAACGGTTTGTTCTTCAGCTTCTTTAACTTCAACTATCACGCGATCTCCAATTGGTTGTAACACGTTATTCCCTCCTGAAATTAATTGTCTTTAGAAATTCTTTAGCACTCATCTTGATCAAGTGCTAACTTACAACTATGATAATAATCCCTTTTTCCCAAAAAGGCAAGAGAAAAATAGCACTTTTTAGCCGCGAGTGCTAAAAAATGCTGTTTTCCTTATTTATTCGTGTTGTCCATGACCTTCTTCCGCTCTTCCAATTGCTTCTTGATCATTTCGTCAGAGTCAAGGAAGTAGATCAAGGTCTGCAATTCGGTAGCCAGGTCGACGTTTTGGATCCGGACCCCGTTTGGGGCGGACAGGCGGATTGGGGTAAAGTTCATGATCCCCTTGATCCCGGCTTCAATCATTTCATCAGCCGTCTTCTGGGCCGTCGCCTGGGGAACGGTCAAGATGGCGATCCGGATCTGCTGGTCAGCGATCTGCTGCTTCATTTCATCCATTGAGTAGACCGGAACCCCTTGGGTGATCTTGCCGGTGATTTCCGGGTTGATGTCGAAGGCGCAGGAAATTCTGATATTGTTGCTGCGCTTGAAGTTGTAGTTCAAAAGTGCGTGGCCCAGGTTACCGACCCCGACCAGGGCGACGTTGGTCAAAGTGTCCTGGTTGAGGATCTTCTTAAAGAAGCTGAGCAGGTTCTTGACGTCATAGCCGTAGCCCCGTTTGCCCAGGGCGCCGAAGTAGGAAAAGTCCCGGCGGATTGAAGCACTGTCGACTTGGACGGCTTCAGCCAGTTCAGTTGAAGAAACCTTGTCTTTGCCTTCATCATTCAAAAGAAGCAAGTAGCGGTAATATAGCGGCAATCTTTTGGCAGTAGCCTTGGGAATTCTAAATTTGTTGTTCATAAAAGATGCCTCCAGTTTTATATTGTGAATGTGAATCCCTAATCAATCATCTATTATGATACCCATTTTCACCAGTCTTTGGCAAGTAGTATTTTCACAATATTTGCCATAAAATCCTTTTCATCGAACTTTTTCACAAATTGATTAAAGGAGCTTGCCCCTTTTTAAAGCTGAAAAAGAGAGGAAAAATCTGCTGAAAATCAGTGCCAGGGCCGTCAGTCCGGCCTTTGCATGGTACAATGTTTCAAGGTGAAAAAATATGATAATAGCACAAGGACACAATTTGGAGCAACGCTTCGGGGCTGCTCCTATATTCAGCAAGGTAAACTTTTCAATTGAGAACAATGCACGGATCGGCCTGGTCGGGCCAAACGGGGCCGGGAAAACGACCCTTTTAAAGATCATGACCGGCCGCCAGGAGGCCAGCCAGGGGGAATTTACCGTCAACAAGGGGATCGAGCTTGGCTACATCGCCCAGGAGCACGACTTTGACGAAAAGAAGTCGATCTGGGAAGAGATGCTGACGGTCTTCCAGCCCTTGATCAACCAGGGCCAGCAGCTGGAAAAGCTGCAGTACGCCATCGCCGACCATCCGGAAGATGAAGAGCTTCTGCGCCGCCTGGACCAGGCCCAGTATAATTTTGAACAGGCCGGCGGCTATACCTACCAGGCCGAAATCAAGAGTATGCTCAACGGCTTCAACTTCCCGGAAGAGACCTGGAACAAACAGATTGCCAGCCTGTCTGGCGGGGAAAAGACCCGGCTCAGCTTCGTCAAGCTGCTTTTAAAGAAGCCCCCGCTTCTGCTTTTGGACGAACCGACCAACTATTTAGACCTGGATACTTTGGACTGGCTGGAAGCCTTTCTTAAGAACTACCCAGGCGCCATCTTGACGGTTTCCCACGACCAGTACTTCTTGGACCACCTGGCCACGCAGATTTTTGAACTCCAGCATGGGGAACTGACTGTCTTTAAAGGCAACTACAGCCAGTACCTGGCGCAAAGAGAACTGCGCGACCAGCAGCAGGAAGCCGCTTATGAAAAGCAGCAAGAGGAAATCAAGCGCGAAGAAGAGTTCATCCAAAAGAACATCGTCCGCGCCTCCACCACCAAGCAGGCCCAAAGCCGGCGCAAGGCCCTGGAGAAGATGGAACTGGTCGACCCGCCAAAGCACAAGTCAAAAGTCCGGATCAAGTTTGACAGCGCCCGGCCATCCGGCAAGGAAGTCTTGATCTTGAAGGACCTGGCCGTTGGCTATCCGGACAAGACCATGCTTAAAGACATCTCCTTCCAGATCAACAAGGGCGACCGGGTGGCCATCATTGGCCAAAACGGGATCGGCAAGTCCACCCTTTTAAAGACGGTCATGAAGCAGCTGCCAGTTAAGAGCGGGTCCATTAAATACGGGGCCAGCCTGGACATTGGCTACTATGACCAGGAACTGCAAGGGTTAGACTACTCTAAGACCGTGATCGACACCATCTGGGACCGGCACAAGGACATGAACGAAAAGGACATCCGGTCCATCCTGGCCAGCTTTTTGTTCACGGCCAAGGACATCGACAAACAGGTCAGCCAGCTGTCCGGGGGGCAAAGAGCCCGCTTGACCCTAACCGTCTTGTCCATGGAGCACAACAACTTCCTTTTGATGGACGAACCGACCAACCACTTGGATCTGGACGCCAAGGAAGTTTTGGAAAAAGCTTTGGCCGATTACGACGGCACCCTCCTCTTCGTTTCCCACGACCGCTACTTCATCAATGAACTGGCCAACAAGATCGTCGTCGCTAAAGACGGCCAGGCCAAGATCTATGAAGGCAACTACACTTACTACTTAAACGAAAAGGCCAAGGAAGAAGCCGCCGCGCAAGAAACAGCCGCGCGGGAAGCGCCAACCATCAAGGCAGTCAGCGAAAACAAGCTCTCCTACCAGGAGCAGAAAAAGCGGGACTCTGAGAAGCGGAAGCTGGAGCGGCAGGTGGCCCAGGCGGAAAAGGACCTGGAAGAGCTGGAAGCAAAAGAGCAAGAGATCCAGGAAGCCATGGCTGACCCGGCAATCGCGGCCGACTTCAGCAAGCTGGGGCCTCTGCAGGAAGACTTGACCGCTGTCCAGGAAAAGATCAGCCAAGTCACCCAGGCCTGGGAAGATGCCTCTCTGGCTTTGGAAGAATTTTAATTTTAGACAAAGTAAAAGCAAGTCCGTTACTGGACTTGCTTTTTTGTCTTGCTTTTTACTTGTAATCCTCAGCGTAAGGCAGTTCCATTGATGGGTCCGCGTCCAAGGTTAGGTCAGCAAAGTCGCCGGCCAGGTACTGGTTGTAAGCGGCCGCCCCGATCATGGCCGCGTTGTCCCCGCAGAGCTTAAGAGGCGGCAGGACAACCTTCGGTGCCTTTTCCAAAGCGGCAATTCCCTTGTTCATCCGTTCTCTTAAGCCCAGGTTGGCGGCAACCCCGCCCCCCATGATGAAGGTCTTCGGCTGGTACTGCCGGATGGCCCGCATGGTCTTTTCAGCCAAAACGTCCACCACGGCCGCCTGGAAGCTGGCCGCCAGGTCATACTTGTCTAATTCCTGCCCCAATTGGTCAGCATGGTGGCAGGTGTTGATAAAGGCACTCTTGAGGCCTGAGAAAGAGAAGTCGTAATTATCTTCATCGATCATGGCTCTCGGGAAGCCGAAAGTATCCTTGCCCTGGTGAGCCCACTGGTCGATCGTCTTGCCGGCCGGGTAGTTGACCCCCAGGACCCGGCCGATCTTGTCGTAAGCTTCTCCGGCCGCGTCATCGCGGGTGTCGCCCACGATTTCAAAGTGGGTCGGGTCTTTCAGCAAAACAATTTCGGTGTGGCCGCCGGAAACCTGCAGGGCCAGGGCCGGGTATTCAATCGGTTCAACCAGCTGGGCAGCTGAAATGTGGCCCATGATGTGGTCCACCCCAATCAAAGGCAGGCCAGTAGCCATGGAAGCCGCCTTGGCCGCGTTGATCCCGATCAAAAGGGCCCCAACCAGGCCAGGGCCGTGGGTCACGGCGATAGCATCCAAATCTTCCCAGCTGACCTTGGCTTCTTCCAAGGCTTCCCGGGTAATCTGGGTAATCACTTCGATATGGTGGCGGCTGGCCACTTCCGGCACGACCCCGCCGAAGCGGGCATGGCTCTTGATTTGAGTAGCCACAATCAGGCTTTCGATCTCTGACCCGTTCTTGACCACGGCAGTCGAAGTCTCGTCACAGGAGCTTTCAAAAGCTAAAATGCGAATGTCTTTCTTTTCCTTCACAGTCAGTTCTTCTTTCTTAGATGGCAGATCATGTTCAAACCGTCGCTGTCCGGACGGTCATCATTGTTGTAGTAGTTTTTGCGGACAAAATTGTCTTCAAAGCCAAGCCGGCGGTAAAGTTCCTGGGCCTTCCTGTTTTCGACCCGCACTTCCAAAGTCACCGCCTTGAGGTCAGCGGACTTGGCCAGGTCTAAAACCGTCTGAACCAGGTAACTCCCGATCCCCTGCCCCTGCTCTTTAGGTACCACTGCCAAAAAGGTGATGTGGGCCTTAGAGAGACTGAAGCGGCAGCCGATGGCTCCAGCCAAAAAATCTCTCTCAAGCAAAAGCAGGTAGAGAGAATCCCGGCGGCGCAATTCTTCGGCAAAAACTTCCTCGTCCCAAGGCAGGCGGCCGGCATAAACTTCTTTTTCCAGCAAAAGGAGGCGGGCAAGTTCGCCTGCCTCCGCCTTCTTTAAGCAGTATTCATGCCCGCTGATGCAGATTGCCCGGGGGGCAAACTGCACCAGGTCAGCTTTAAAGAATAGTCCCATAAGTCTAAACTTCTTCTACATACGCACTGTCTGCTGCAAATTCCTGGCCGGTCTTCTTTGCCCAGTCGTACTCAGCCTGCGTCCGGCGCAGGTAGTTCGGCACGGCCTGGTCCGGGTCAAGGACCGGAGCACTTGCCGCCAAGCGGCCAATAACGCCGGCATGCAGAAGGTTCTCTTCCCCTTCAGCCAGGCGCAAGTCCTTGTCAGCCAGACCAGCCGCGATTTCTTCCTGGTACTTGCTGAAGTCGCTGCCGACAAAAATCACCTTTTGGTCAGGCAGGGCCGCTACTTGCTCTAAGAGCTCACTTAAGTGGTAGTGACCATCTTCGATCACAGCTTCCCGGCTCCGGTAAGCACCGGCAAAAAAGTTCTTGTTTCTGGCATCTAATGCTGCTACAACCAAGGCATCTTCACCGGCAAAATTCTGGGCCAGGGCCTGCAAGGTTGAGACCCCAACCAGTTCTTTATTCAAAATGCTGGCAAACATCTTAGCCGTAGTCAAGCCGACTCTGAGGCCGGTATATGAACCAGGCCCGATCGCTACCGCGAAGCGGTCGATATCTTTTAAAGCCAGGCCGTTTTCTTCTAGCAGGCTGGCAATGTCCGGATCAAGGTCAACGCTGTGATTACGCTGGTTTTCCTCGATCTTTTCGCTGACCACTTGGTCATCTTCATTCAAGGCAACGCTCAAATCGCTCGTTGCCGTCGAAATGCTTAAAATCTTCATGCTATAACTTTTATTTCCTAAAACTTTCTACTCAGCTTAACCCGGGACAGACCTTCCAGGACAAACCAAACCACGACCATCTGAATCCATGGGGTGATCATTTCCTTGAGGATCCGGCTGGACAGGGCGACCATAAAGTTAGCCCCGTACATCATGCTGACCCAAAGAGTGTTCAAGCCGATGTTGCAGATCACCGTGACGCAGATCACAGACGCGATAACCCGCCAAACTTGAATTGGCTTCTTGTACAAGAAGAAGCCGTAGATCATCGGTCCCAAAGCCGCGGTCAAGGTGTAACCGATAAAGAAGCCGCCCAGGTTGCCAAAAATAGCAGATGAAACCAGGTCGCTCAAGGCACCGCCGGCAAAGCCCCACCAAGGCCCGAACAAGTAGCCCAACATGACGCTGCCGATAAAGCCCAGGCCCACCTGCAGGGTGGCATCCCCAACCTTAAACTGGCCCAAAACCACCTTGATGGCGATAACCATGGCCAGTAAAACCAGCTCCCGCAGCTCCAGCTTGTTGCTGACTTTTGATTCACTTTTCACAAGACTGTCCTCCTAAAAAATGGCTTAACAAAAACAACTGAATCAGTCTCTATTAAAGCACATTTTTTGCCAGTTTACCTCACAAAGTGCCATAAGTTCACCTTGCCGGGTGATGGCGTGACAGGTCTTGACAGCGCTTCCTTCTATTTCCTGCATAACCTGGCAGGCAACTTCATCGCCGTATTTAATTTCCTTCTCAAACTTGATGGCCAGGTCTTTCGGCTCATGGCTGTTGACGAAGTCCCGGGGAAGGCTGTCGACGATCCAGTCCAGGTAGTGGGCGTTGTTGACGTGGTGGTTGGAGTCCAGGTCATAATAGTAGGCCCGGTAGAGCTTTTCGTCTGAATATTCCTCTTTTGGCCGCAATTTCTTAAAGCGGGGCATTTTAGCCAAAAGGGGTGCTCCCAATTCTTCAGCGATTTTGTCATCGCTGGGCAAAAGCTTCCGGATCTTTAAATCAAACAAAACCCACTGGCTGTGGGCAATAACCAAGTCTTTGCCCTCTTCGTCCTCAATGCCGAAGTCCCGGTAGGACAAAAAGCGGTTGTAGCCAACCGCGTCGGTCCAGACCCTGACCTTTTGCCCGGCCCGGGGAAGGCTGGTAAATTCAAACTCGTACTGAGTAACTACCCAGCCCCGGCCCCGCGCTTTCATGGCGCTAGCCCCGCCTAAAGTTGGCGCCAGCTGCCCTTCCGACGTTTCCATCATCAGGTCGATCATTCTGGGCAATTTCAGCTGGCCGCTTTCCCCGCAGTCAGCGTATTCCAGCTGGTAATCCTTGTAGTATCTCATTTTGCCCCCTCTTGGTGGTAGCGGTCATAGAGCTCGTTTTTAGAAACGCCCTGGCTCTTGGCTACCTGCTTGATGGCGTCCTTTTTAGAAACGCCCTGATCCACTTGCTCTTTGACCAGCTTGACCAGGTCAGTCCAGTCCAAGGTCTTTTCTTCCGTGTTTGGCGACACCAAAACGACGAACTCGCCCCGGGGGTCAACTTCCTTAAAGTGCTGGATGACTTCTTCCAGGCTGCCTCGGACGAATTCTTCATGAATCTTGGTCAGTTCCCTGGCGCAGACGATCTGCCGGTCGCCCGGTAAAACTTCCGCCATCTGCTCTAAGGTCTTCAAAAGGCGGTGGGGAGCCTCATAAAAGATCGAAGTAGCTCTTGAGGCATTGATTTCTTCCAAAAATGGCCGCTGCTGGCTGGCCTTGCGGGGCAAAAAGCCGTAGTAGGTAAAAGGCTGCCCGTCAAAGCCGGAAGCGATCAAGGCCGTGGCAAAAGCCGACGGGCCTGGTAGGGGAACGACTGGAACATTGTTTTTAATGCATTCCTGGACCAAAATGAAGCCGGGATCGGAAATCACCGGCATGCCGGCATCGCTGATCTCGGCAATTGTGGCCCCATTCTGCATCAACTTGACCAGTTCCGGTGCCTTTTCTTTAGAGTTAAATTTGTGAAAGGCCACCATCTTGTTGTGAATGCCCAGCCGGTCCAGCATGATCCCGCTGGTTCTGGTGTCTTCAGCGGCGATGTAGTCAGCCTCTTCCAGAATCCGCTTGGCCCGGATCGTAATATCTTCCAGGTTGCCGATGGGCGTAGGCACCAAATAGAGCTTGCCCTGCTGGTCATCCGCGTAGCTGTGTTGCGTTTGCATTATTTGTGCACCGACTTCTTTCCAAAATTATCCAAAATATCCAGGCAAAACATGCAGTCCGCGCTGGGATCCCGGTGAGTCCCGTAGTACATGTTGCAAATATGGTAGCCAGACTGGTAGATCTGCTTGAGCATGGCCATCCCGCTCTGGCTCTTGCCTTCGTGTTCTTTAACCGTCAATTTGTCCAGCTTCTCGCGTAAAAGCTGGTTTTCAACCTTGAGCTCAGTATTTTCCTTCAAGCTCTCCAGCACCTCCTGCTGCAGGGAGTCCATGCTCTTGAGCATGCGTTCCATCTGTTGCTGCAGCTGCTGCAATTTAGTATATGGATCCACTTTCCTTACCTGCCTTTACTGCTGCCACTTTAAGGCCAAATAGTCCAAATTGTTCAAAAAGCCGACATTACTCTGCCGCATCCGGTCAACCTGCATTAAGTCCGCCAAAAAGTCAGCCGCTTCCTGGTAGTCGCCCTTTTCCAGGTCCTTTTCGCCCCACTTCTTGAGCAAAATCCAGACATACTTTTCCCAGGCCTTAGTCCCTTGCTTTTGCTTCTTAACCAAGCCCGCCAGCTGGTGGGCGGACACGATGGCCAAAGAATCATGCTCGCGGAGCTCCTGGTAAAAGTATTTGACCGCCTGGTCGATCTCCTGGCTGCTTTTAACCTGGTCAACTTCTTCCTGGCTCATGCCATTGGCCAAAAGGAGCCTGTCCTTGCTGGAAGCTGCCTGCTGGCTGAAATTGATGATCTGGGTTCTGGACTTGATCGTCGGCAGAATCTGCCCGCCATTATTGGCAATCAAAAAAGTGACTACCGGAGCGGCTGGCTCTTCCAGCAGGTTGAGCAGGGCGTTTGAAGCCGGCAGGGTCAGCTTCTGGGCATGGTTAATCACGAAGTAGCGCCGGTCGCCTTCCAAGGGGCTTTTAGCTAATTCCTGCTTAAGCGGCCGGATCTGGTCAATCGCGATCGACTGCTTGTTTTCTTCCGTATCGATCAAAAAGACATCCGGATGGTTGCCGGCCAGAATCCGCCGGCAGGCCGGGCAGGTCCCGTCCGGCTTCTCTTCGCCAGTGCAGTTCACATAGCAGATCAGCCAGTAGGCCGTGTTTAAAGCTTCCCCCTCATCGCTTGACAAGAGCAGGTAGGCATGCGACAGCTGCCCCCGGTCCTGGGCCTGCTTGAGCTGCCGGGATTCAGACCCGCCGATTTGCTTTAAATCCAGCATTAAAAGCGGAGGAACTGGTCAACCGGCAAGACAAAGACCGTCGCGCCGCCGACCGTGATGTTGACCGGTTCAATCGGCTGCTCGAAGGAAATGCCCGGGTGCAGGCCAGGGTTGATCGTTTCTTCTCTGGTTTGAGAATGCTCTTCGATCAGTTTTAAAACGTCGTCGACGTCTTCATCTTCCACCCCAAGCAAGAAGGTGGTGTTGCCTTCACGCAAAAAACCACCAGTTGACGCCAGTTTAGTGGCGCCAACATTGTTGTCGACAAAAGCTGCCTGCAGGCGCTTGGCGTCTTCAGACTGGACAATGGCAATGATCAGTTTCATCTTGATCCCCCCTAAAACAATTCTGGAAATCTACTTTTCACCAGTTTAACACTTGCGGCCACGACTTGCGGCAAATCTTGACTCGCGTCGACCACTTTTATCCGGTCCAGGTGCTTTTGATTGACTTCCTGGTAACCCTGGTAGACCTTTTCATGGAAGTCCAGCTTCTCTTGTTCCAGCCGGTCTTCGCTGCCTGACCGGGCCTTGGCGATTCTCTCCAGGCCCTGGGCTGGGTCCAGATCCAAAAAGATGGTCAAGTCCGGCTCCAAGTTGCCGGTGGCAAAGGCGTTGATCTGGGCTACTTCATCAATCCCCAGTCCCCGTCCCTGGCCCTGGTAGGCCAAAGAAGAGTCGACAAAGCGGTCGGAGATGACCAGGTCCCCCCGCTTTAAAGCCGGATTGATGATCTCGCTGACATGCTGGGACCGGCTGGCTGCATAGAGCAGGGCCTCGGTCTTGGCGTTCATTTCCGTGTTGGCCGGGTCCAGGATGATGTCGCGGATTTTTTCCGCGATTTTTGACCCGCCTGGCTCCCGCGTTACTAAAATTTCCCGCTTGCACTGGCCCTGGATGGCCTTGACGACTTCATTGATCACTGTCGTTTTGCCGGCGCCGTCGGGACCTTCAAAAGTGATAAAGTAACCTTGCATTTGTACTTGCCTCCTATCTATCTATTTTACAGAACTAAGGCTAGTATTTACAGAGTTAACTTCCCACTAAATCTAGTAGGTGAAAATGGCAAAAAAATAATCCCCCGAAACCGGGAGATTATCAGTTTTTTATTGGGAAATGGCGTTGGTGACGCCGGTATATGAAGCATGACGGTAGCGGGCCTCATCGTATAAAAAGGCGTACTCAGCTCTTAAAATCTTGTCTGTCACGATATTGTCATCAGACATATCCAGGGTCGTGTTGTCCAAACCCTTGCTGAGGCTGATTTCCTGCTGCAGCTTTTCTACCAAAGCCATCAGCTTCTCATCTTCTGCTTGCTTGATTTTGTCGCTGTGCTTACTCATGCTATAGCTCCGTTCTACCTTGAACTGCTCGCTTCAAAGTGATCAAGTTGGCGTACTCAATGTCTGAGCCGACCGCCAGGCCCGCGGCCAGGCGGGTGACCTTAAGGCCGGCCGGCTTGATCAAGCGGGAAATGTACATGGCCGTTGACTCCCCTTCCGGGGTGGAATTAAGGGCCAGGATGACTTCTTTGGCGTCATCGTTTTTCTGCAGGCGGACGATCAAAGACTTGATGTTGATCTGCTCCGGCCCGATCCCGTCCATTGGGGACAAGACCCCATGTAGGACGTGGTAAAGGCCGTCATATTCGCCCATGTTTTCAAAGGCCATCACATCCTTGGCTTCTTCAACCACCATGATGGTTGACCGGTCCCGGGCAGGATTGCTGCAGATGGCGCAAGGGTCCTGTTCGGTGATGTTGCCGCAGATCGAGCACTGGCGCAGTTTTTCCTTAACGTCGACCAGAGAACGGGCGAATTCGTCCACGTCTTCTTTAGGCATATCCATGGCGTAAAAGGCCAGGCGGGTCGCCGTCTTTTCACCGATGCCCGGCAGTTTCATGAAGGAATCGATCAAGCGGGCGATTGGCAATGGGTATTGCAAATTACATCAGGCCTTTCGTGTACTTGCCCAGGCTCTGCTGGGTAGCCTGGTCGATCTGCTTCAAGCCCTTGTTGACGGCATCGATAACCAGGTCTTCCAGCATGTCCGGGTCATCCGGGTCAATGGCTTCCGGCTTGATGGACAAGCTCTTTAAAGTCCGGTCGCCGGTAAAAGTGGCCACTACCATGTCGTCAGCTGCCTTGCCGGTGAATTCCTGGGTCGTGATGTTTTCCTGTTCCTGGGCCATTTGTTCCTGCAGCTTCTTGGCTTGCTTCATCATCTGCTGCATGTTCATGCCGCCCATTCCTGGGAAAGCTGGTCTCTTGCTCATGAAAAAATCTCCTTTTACTATTTCGTTTTTATCTGCTTAATTTTAACGCGAAAAAAGGTTTTTGGCGAATATTAGTCCTTGACCTGGGCCAAAGGGCCGAAAAGCTCTTCTGCCTTGGTCACGATCGCATCATCTGCCGCTTCTTCCGGCGGCGCCTGGTCCGGCAAAGGCGGCTCAGGAGCTGCTTCTTCTGCCGGCTGGGCTTCTGCTGGCTGGGCCTTGGCCCGGAGCTGACTGGCATGTTCTTTGATGAAGGCCTGGCGGATCTTTGGCCAGGCTTTTTCGTCAACGATAGCGATGGTCCAGCTCTCCTTGGTCAATTGCTCCAGGTCAGCTTTGAGAGTTGCTAAAAATTCCTGAGGATTTGTAGCCAGCTGCCAGGCCCGGGACTGGCTGGACAAAAGAACCGCCCGGTCGCTGGCCGCGATCGGCTGCAGGAAGCCCAAGACCGTCTTGGCTGGCTCTTCCAGCATACTTGGCAAGTCCCGGTCCCAGAGGTTGCGGGCTTCAGCTAAGCCGGGCTTGGTGGCCTGGCTTAAGACGGCGTAGATCTCTTCTTTGCTACTGGTGATCTCCGCCTGCAGGCTTTCAGCTTGCTGCTGCTTTTCCGCCGCCTGCTGAGCCACTTCGGTTGCCCCGCCCTTTTGCGTGTAAAGCTGCTGGTTGAGCTGGAAGACATGGCGGGGGCTGAAGGTCTGGCTTGGCCGCTGACTCAGCTGCTGAACCTGCTGGGTCAGCTGGTGGACTTGTTCTTTCAAGACCTTGACCTGCCGCTCTAAGGCCGGGTTGCTGGCCGCGGAAGCAACTTGCGGGACTGCTTGGCTGTTTTGCCGCTTCTGGCCGGCCTGGACTAAAAAGACTTCCAAGGGAATCTGCTGCTGGTTGGTAAAGCGGAGGCTGCCCAGGGCGTCATTAGCCTGGTCAATGATCTGGCTGAAGTGGTCCGGGCCTTGCTGGGCAATTTCCTGGGCAAAGTCATCCGTTAGGAATTCCCCCTGCCCGGTTTTGGTAAAAAGCATGGCCTGGACGGTCAAGCTGATAATTTCATTTAAGATGTTTTGGGCGCTGGCCCCGTCCTGGATGGCAGACTTAGCCAAATCCAGGGCCGTCTGGCTGTCCCCGTTGAAGAGGGCCAAAAGAAGATTTTCGACTTGCTCCTGGGCAGCGAAACCGGTGACTTCCAGGGCGTCCTCGTAACGGACACTGCTTTTTTCAAAAGAAAGGAGCTGGTCCAAAATACTCAAGGCATCCCGCATCCCCCCGTCAGCGACTTGGGCGATGACCTTTAAGGCCTTGTCCTCATATTCGACCCCTTCCTGGCCCAGGATGTATTCCATCCGCTGGACCATAGCCTCATTTGAGAAGCGCTTGAAGTTGTAGCGCTGGGTTCTGGAAATGATGGTGGCTGGCACCTTCTGCAGTTCAGTCGTCGCCAAAATAAAGACGACGCTGGCCGGCGGTTCTTCCAAAGTCTTCAAAAGGGCATTGAAGGCTGAAATCGACAGCATGTGAACTTCGTCGATGATGTAAACCTTGTACTTGCCTTCAGTTGGAGCGTAGTGAACCTTGTCTAAAAGGTCGCGGATTTCGTCAACGCTGTTGTTTGAGGCCGCGTCCATTTCAATAATGTCCGGCATTGCCCCCTGGTCGGCGGCCAGGCAGTTGCTGCACTCATTGCAAGGTTCGCCCTCTTGCAGGTTTAAACAGTTCAAGGCCTTGGCAAAAATCTTGGCGCATGAGGTCTTCCCCGTCCCCCGCGGGCCGGCAAAAAGAAAGGCATGCGAGACCTTGCCCCGGATAAGTGAATTCTTGAGGGTATCGGTAATGGCTTCCTGCCCGACCACATCATCAAAGGTGCGCGGGCGCCATTTGCGATACAAAGCTTGATAAGCCATACATTCTCCCCGTAATGAAAAAGCTCCTAGCCCCGAAGAGCTAAGAGCCTGTTAATTGCTAAATAAAGGGCACATGCCCAAGCGACCTTAGTGCTGCTACCTTCCGGTCCTGACACGCTTCGGAGGTCGAACATTGCCCAACAAATATTGTAACCTAAACTAATCCTTTTGGCAATTTTCCTGGGCTTTTTTTGCTAATTTTTGCTTGCGGCGGATTTCCCGGAAGAAATCTTTCAAAAGCTGGGCCCCTTGCTCTTTGTAAAGGCCCCGGATGACCTTGGGATGGTGGTTGAATTTTTCCACGCTGAAGAGGTCGACCACGCTGCCGGCAGCGCCAGCTTTGGGGTCCATGGCCGCAAAGTAGACTTCCTTGATCCGGGAGTTGATAATGGCCCCGGCGCACATGGCGCAAGGCTCCAGGGTAACAAACAGGCTGCAATCGATTAAGCGCCAGGAGTCAAGCTTTTGACAGGCCTCCTTAATGGCCAGGATTTCAGCATGGGCCGTCCCGTCTTCATCCAGCTCCCGCCGGTTGTAGCCCCGGCCGATAATCTGCCCGTCTGGCCCCACAACAACGGCCCCGATGGGGACCTCGTCTTGCCGGCGGGCCTTTTCCGCTTCCGCAAAGGCGGCCTCCATGTAGGTCTTTTTTTCTTCGCTTGAATACATTATTTCTTCACGCTCTTTAAAATGTAGTAGCCCTTGTCCCGGGTCAAGATTTCGCAGTTGCCAAGACTGGCTGCCATCAATTTCTTGGCGCTTGGTGCCCCCTGCTTTTTCTGGATGACGACCAGTAAAATCCCGCCATCAGTTAAGTGGTCCTTAGCTTCAGCCAAAATGCTGGACCAGATAGCCTTGCCGGCCCGGATCGGCGGGTTGGTCACGATCATGGCATATTGGCCGGTAACTGCCTGGTAGCGGTCTGAGGCAAAAATATTGACGTTGCCTGCCCCATTGGCCGCTGCGTTTCTTCTGGCCAGGTCCATGGCCCGTTCGTTGACGTCAACCATGTCGACCTGGCGGTCTGGCCACTTTTTAGCGGCGAAAAGGCCAATCGGGCCGTAGCCGCAGCCGACATCCAGAATATTGCCGCCTGGCAAATCCTGCTCCATCATCTGCTCAATCAAGACCCCGCTGCCGTAGTCGACCCGGTTTTTGGAAAAAACGCCGGCATCCGTGGTCAGGTTTAAGTTGATGCCGTTAAGGTGGTAGTTGACCTGGTGCTCATCATGGTCAACCGTGGGATTTTCAGTAAAGTATTGTTCAGCCATCTTATGCCTCGCTGATCTTTACGGCATCTTCGCCGTCGATTTCGCTGACCTGGACCTGTACGTCTTCGCTGGCCGCGGTTGGGATGTTCTTGCCGATAAAGTCCGGCCGGATCGGCAGTTCCCGGTGGCCCCGGTCGATCAAAACAGCCAAGGCAATCTTGGCTGGCCGGCCCTGGTCCATAATCGCGTCAAGGGCTGCCCGGATGGTCCGGCCGGTATAAAGGACGTCGTCAACCAAGATGACCGTCTTGCCAGTCAAGTCAAAGGAAGTGTCGAAGCTGGCAATGGCCTTGGCCTTTTCCTCCTGACTGAGGTCGTCCCGGTAGGCGGAGATGTCCAAGGACAAGACTGGCAGCTGGCTGCCTTCAATCTTGGCCAGACGGTCGCCGATTCTCTGGGCCAGGTACCAGCCCCGGGTCTTGATCCCGATTAAGACCAGGTTTTCGGTCCCCTGGTTTCTTTCCACGATTTCGTAGCTCATTCTGGTCAGAGCCCGGCGGATCCCCGCTTCATCCATGATTTGTTTACTCATTTTTCTTCTCTCCGTATGGTAGTTTTTTCTATTCTATTGTTTTTTCTGTTTCTATTTTTTATTCTGGTAAAAAAGCATCGCTAACCATTTTATAAGACTGGCCCGGATGTAGTCAAATTCCGCCAGTTCTTTTCATAAGCGCTGGCCACCAGGTCCAGGTACTTGTCATAGTCAAGCGAATGCAAAATTGCTTCCTGCTCTTCAGCTGCAAGTAAGTTGACGGCCCGGTTTTCCACGTGCATGGACCAGTCAGGTGACAGATTAGGAATCTTCTGGACCGTAGCCTCCCGGCCTTTTGCCAAGTTGCCCAGGCCGTTAGCCTTAAGGACGGACAGGGCTTCTTGGTCATGCTGGATCACGGCTTCCCCGCTTCTCTTGCGCTTGTTCAGCATGACCGGGGTCAGCTTTTTAGCCGCGGCGGAATAAAGGTGGACCGTCTTCGGCAGGCCGTCTTGATAGATAAAGACCCGATTGTAGCGCTGCAGGATCAAGAGCTGGCCGGCATCCCCCCGGCCAAAAATGCAGTTGGCCCGCTCCCTGCTGTGGTTGGCTGAAAGAACATTTTGGAACATTCTGAGCCGGTGGGCCGGGTCTGGGAAGGCTTCCTCAGCTTCCGCCAGGATCTGCCGGCCCAGGTCCCGGTCAAAGGGCGCTGCCAGGTCTGTTCTTTTTTCCAGCAGGTAGCGGCTGAGGGCCCAGTCGATGATAGCCGGGTGAGCCAGGGACTTGGTCGGGCTAGTGTCCTTCCGGCAGGCCAGGCTGCCTGAGGCGGACAGAACCTTGGTCAAGTCCGGACTGGCTTCCAAGCGGTTGTTGGAGTCTTTAGAAACCAGGTAGAGTTCTTCGGGCACGATCTCGACCCCGATTTCAGCGGCTTCTTTAGCCAGAATCTTCCGGTTTAAGTCCGCGTCCAAAACTGAGTAAAGACCATCAGTATTGGTCGACACGATCCGGGCTCCGGCATAGGTCTGGGCCTGGCCGATCATATAAGTGAAGAGCTGGCCGATGATCCGCATGGACCGGATCCGGTTGTTCATTCTGATAGAAGACGGCACCTGCCCTTCTCTTGGGTCAGCTGCCCCAGTAGCTGAGTTTAAGATCAGCTTGGTCCCTTCTCTTTCGATGTTGAACATCCGCCGCTCTTCGTCGCTGTATTGGGGGGCGGTCCGCTTTTTGTCAAGCTCCTGCTTTCTTTCGAAGATCGCCGTATACCGGTCTTCGCCTAAGCGGTCATTGTAAAAAGCGTTCAAGCGCCGGAGCATGTTTGGATAGTAGGAAGTAAAGTCTTCGTGATTGGTCAGGTCGCTTGAAGTGAAGGCATAGCGGTCATCCAGTCTGACCCGGCTCCCCTGTTTTTTGAAAACGGTTGGCTCATCTTGACTAAAGTCCCGCCAAAACTGGCCCCGGTCAGCCGGATCAGTCTGCTCCATCAGCTTGATCGTTGCCTTGGCGGTCAAGAAGGTCTGGTACTTTTCCACCCGGCCGTCCGGCAGGGTGACTTCCCTGGCCTTGCGCAGGTCCAAAGGATCTGGGAAAAGCTTTTGCACATAAGCCAGGTCGCCCTGCTTTTTCTCCCAAAGGGCATGGTCTTTTAAATAAAGGTCACGGTTATATTCTGATCAATGCAGGCCGCCGACGGAGAAAGTAATGTAGCAAGTCGACGGCTGGTCGTCTTTTTGGTAGTAGAAAAGGTTGGTGTCTTCGTTTTCGACCTCGCTTAAGTCGCTGACCGGCAGGGCCTGGTCGCCGTAATCTTCCCGGTATTCTTTTGAAGGATTGAAGTTCTTGCCGGCAAACTGCTTGTAGTAGTCATAAACCCGGTCAAACTTCTTCCGTAACTTTTCGTCCGCAAAGAGCTTGTAGAAAAATTCCCGGCTTTCTTCCAGGATGTCTCTCTGCTTTTCACCTGTTTTTTCCGCTATGCTGGCCGCCGGATACAAGAAGGAAACAGCCCGGTCGTCTTTTAAGCGGCCGTATGGGCAGATGGTCCGGCGGGCAAAATTGGCAGAAGATGAATCGATGGTCAAGCGGTCTTTTCTGACAAAGGCTGACCCAATTTTCGCCTGGTAGCTGTCCCCGTCTTCTTGGTAGATCAAGTCCGGGTACTGACCCAGGAGGCCCTTTTTCAAAATAAACTGGCCCTGGTAGTAAGGATGGCAGAAAAGCTCCTTTAAGTTAACCACGTCAGAGACATTGTAGGCAATGAGATCTGCCAGTTCTTCGGGACCGGTCAAATAATCCTGGCCGGGCTTTAATTTGTCACTTTCCAGAATCTGCCAGCCCAGCATCCCCAAAAGGCGCTTGAGGCCGACCCGTCTTTGCCGCTCATTGAGCTGGGCGACGTCGATATGGCGGCCGGACATCTGGAAATTTTTGGCAACTAGGCCCATGGTCTTGTCCTGCCAAAGGCGCAGGCGCATGTTGCCGATATAGCGGCTGAAGAGTTCATCGTTAAAGTCCCGCATCTCCCTGGCCGTCACGGCTGAAAAGCGGTCCCGCTTGCCGCTTTCACCGGGCTGCCAGGCCCGGGTAAAGTAATAGGCCAGCATGGTCAGGTCGTAGTTGCTGGAATTGTAGCCCATCAGGTAGGGCGCTTCTTCTTCCTGGTAGCCTTTGTCAGTGTCGCAGACCGGGCGGAACTGGCCTGGAAAAGTGGACGGGGCTTGGGGATCATTGACATATTGGGCGTCTGAGACCCCAAAGGTCTGGGCCAGACGGGCGGAAGACTGGCTTGCGCGGAGATTGTAGTAGTAGATCTCCCCTGTAAAGTTCTGATTCTTCTCCCGGATCCGCTGGGCAGCTGCCTTCTTAAAGTCCAGGCTGTCTTCGTCATTTAAGGCCGGGTCATCAACTATGTAATAAATGTCGACCCGCTGGTCGTCTGGCCGGTAGCAGGACAGAGTAAAGGCGTTAGTCAAAGATTCGATATCGTAGAAATAAGAATTTAGTCGGCTCATTTTTTCCTCCAGTCGTTTACTTACATTTTAGCAAAAAGCAAGAAAAAAGCGGGCCATCAGGTCCGCTCTCGTTCTTTGCCGTGCAGCTGCTCATAGCGCTCCAGCGGCATTGAGGTTACATGATAATTCTTGCAATAAGGACACCGGTAAGCCCGAATCGGCATTGGCCGCCAGTGCTCATGGTTGATTTCGCGAAGGTGAACGGTCACTTCTTCTTTATAAAGAAACAGATCGGCATCGAACTTTGTCTTAAAGGCCCGCTTGCCGCTCGGACAAACCAGCAGACGGCTGCGGCGGGCGCGCCGGTAAGCCTTATTGGCTTGACTCTTAGTCATTGCCATGCCCCCTTACTTTTTTTAGAAGTAAAACAGCAAATCACTGAAATCTTATCTTAATATTCACTTTCTAGCTTGATTTTAGCACCATTCGCCAGCTGGCTCAATTAATATCACTTTTTACCTAGATTTTGGTAAGCGCTCTATTGTTTTTTAATTAAATAAGGGCGATAATAAACTAGTGTGCAAAGAATATTTAATGAATTCTTAGGAGGCAAAATGAGAAAATTAACTAAGTCTGTCGTGACTGCCTTGTCACTGGCAACCGCAACCCTGTCAGTAATCCCGCAAGCAGCCGCTCCGGCAGAGGCAGCTACTCAGACCAAGACCAGCAAAGAATATAAGGATGGCAGCTATACTGTAGCCGCCAGCTTCTATGACAGCGGCAGCAAGGTTTACTCAACTGAAGCCAGCTTTTTGACGGCAGCCGCTGCTAAGGTCACGATCAAGAGCAAGAAGATTTCTTCAGTGTCCTTCACCCTGGCCAAGGACAGCCCGGTCTACAGCGACTTGACCATCAACGGCTCCAAGGCCAAGACCAGCACCGGCAAGGACGGCAGCGTAACCTACACCTTTGCTGCCGGCGCTTACCAAACCAGCTCAAAGACTGCTACCTTCACGGTCAACGGCTCCAAGTTCAGTGCTGACGTTGTCTTCAGCGCTTTGCCAAGTTCAGCCTTTGTAACTGTCACTGAAACTTCAGCAGTTGTTAAGAAGAAGGTGCAAAAGAACTCAGCTGTTTACAACCGTGACGGCGCCAAGACCAAGTACAAGTCAATCAAGGCCGGCAAGACCGTTACTACTTACGGCACTTTGACCCGGGGCACTACTAAGTACTACAAGGTTTCCAAGACCGCAAGCAAGTACATCAAGGCTTCTAACGTTGACGGCCGCTACATCACCTTGAAGAACGCGGCTGCCGTTTACACCCAGGACTTGAAGAAGACCAAGACCAGTTACAAGAAGGGCAAGAAGGTTTACGCTTACGCCTACGCTATCTTGGGCGGGGAAAAGTACTACAAGCT